>JBFFIY010000033.1:0-39685 GCA_041556195.1 Enterobacterales bacterium | reverse complement strand
TATTTCAACGTCAAGATTACCAAAATACTGGCTAACTACTCACTTTTTTAATCAAGCTAATGATTTTCTGATGTGCTTAAAAGCATTTTACGGACAAGTTTATCTTAAATTCAGCATTTCATCAAAGAAACAAACGATACAGAATACTCAACAGCTTCCTTTTTATATTATAAAAAAATAATTCTGAAAATTTTGTTTTAGCATGTTTTTTTTGAAAGCGCCTGTCCTAGATACTTCCCTAGATACTTCCGGATTTTGTGATTTTTTCCAAGGATCTTTCCTGGTATTCAACCCTCAACTCAAAGACTCTCCTGCACCAACCTAACCATCTCCCCCATTTTTCCAGGTTCTAACCACCTAGTCACAACAAGCAAATTATTAGTTTTATCAACAACAATATAATTACCACCAAAACCCGCAGCATAATAGATGGACTCATCATCCACTTGTTTCCATTTACGAGGCCCGCGATTTAACCACCACATATAACCGTAGCTTTTATTAGCTTCTGATGATTGTTGCACTTTCTCAACCCAGTTTTTTGAGATTAGTTGTTTTTCTTTCCATTGACCTTCATTTAAAAACAGCAAGCCAAAACGCGCTTGATCCAGGGTTGAGACAAAGACGCCGCCACCTGAATGTCCGCCGCCAGTAACTGATTTCATTTTTAGTCCATCTAAAGTTACCCAGGCGTCTTTGTAACCGAACCAGCGCCATGTGGTTGATGCGCCAATGGGATCCATTATTTTCTTTTTTAAAATTTGAGGTAAGGGTTTACGCCAGACATTGAGTAGCGAGTAAGCCAACACATTAACCCGTACATCGTTATATTCCATCACTTCACCAGGATTATTAAATTTGCGTATTTTCCAGTCATCAAGCCCACCCGTTTTA
Source organism: Enterobacterales bacterium (assembly GCA_041556195.1). GTDB lineage: Bacteria > Pseudomonadota > Gammaproteobacteria > Enterobacterales > 21-14-all-40-8. Next base: position 38,791 of record JBFFIY010000033.1, on the reverse strand, counting down.
GGAGGTCTGTCGGCCCAATCTTTGATCCCGAACAATTCACCCGACCAGTCAGATGATTGATTTAACAAGGTATGCCATGACACTTTACTATTATGCTCACCAGCAAATGTGCCATCCCAAACATAATCTCCTACCTTATCCTGCATACTGGCGATCAGTTTTTCATCTGCCGCCAGGCCTGCGATTGTTGATAGATAGCTTTTGGTGACACTGAAAGTCATATCTACCTGGTTAACATCGCCCCATTGCGCTGCAATATATCCATCTTTAATAATCAATCCAGCAGGACCACCGCGTTTTTTTGTGGGACCTAGTATGTTGTGGAATGGTTCGGCCTTAAAACCTTTTAAAATAGCAATTCGCAGATCTCGTGAACCAGAATATTCGTTATCTTTTGCAAACTGCACTGCCTTTGCTAAAGCTTTTTTGTTTAGACCTAGTGCTTTTGCAGGTTTAGACTTCCATTCCCCCTTTGCAGGGAAATAAGAGCTGGCAGTCGCATTTAAGGTGCCTGTTAATAAGGTGACTGTTAAGAAAAGTAGTCCGATAGACAGTTTAGCTAAACTCATTGATTGCTCCATTTTTATTATTTGCATACAAAAAAATCCTGAAAATTGTTATTTACTGGTAATTTTGCCATATGACTATACCCTATTCCTGTTAATTGCCACAAACTGAGCTTTTTGTTATTGTCGGGCCTAACAATAAAATGGAGAAGTGTTATGCAAAAAGTTCTATTGGCTCTATTGGCATTAATGACTTATCAGGTAAATGCAGAAATTACTCTTGACCAACTCTCACTACCGCCCGGATTTAAAATAGATTTTTTTGCAAAAGATGTAAAAAATGCCCGACAATTAGCCCTTTCCAAATCAGGTCTGGTTTTTGCGGGTTCACGTAGAGCTGGTAATGTTTATGCACTTTTAGATGTAGATAAAGATGGAAAAGCGGATAAACGTTGGCTCATTGCTAAAGGACTGGAAATGCCTTCCGGGATCGCATGGAAAGATGGCGATCTGTATGTAGCTGAAGTGAGTCAGATCCTGCGCTTCCCTGATATTGAGAATAATCTCGACAAGCCAAAATCTGAAGTATTTCTGTCCGGGTTACCCAAAGATCGGCATCATGGTTGGAAATTCCTGCGTTTTTCTCCTCAGGGAGAGCTTATTTTTCCTATTGGAGCCCCCTGTAATGTGTGTAAAATCACCACCGATAAACACGCCAGAATATTCTCTGTTAATATGAAAACCAAAGCACTTACAGAATTAGCCAAAGGTGTTCGTAACTCCGTTGGTTTTGACTTTCATCCTGACACAGGTGAACTCTGGTTTAGTGATAATGGGCGAGATATGATGGGAGATGATATTCCTTCCGATGAGATTAACCGCATCACTAAAGTGGGATCTCATTTTGGTTTTCCTTATTTTCATCAGGGCAATATCAGAGATCCTGAGTTTGGTAAGAATAAAAATGAGCAGGATTATGTTCAGCCTGTACTTAATCCCGGCGCCCATGTTGCCACTCTGGGCCTTCATTTTTATCAGGGAAAAATGTTTCCCAAAACCTATCAAAAACAGCTCTTTGTAGCAGAACATGGTTCATGGAATCGTAGTAAAAAATCAGGCTATAAAGTTGGACTGATCACACTTGACGGTTCGAAAGTTGTTAAATATGAACCATTTATCACAGGTTTTATGCAAAAAGAAGAGACTTATGGACGTCCTGTTACCATAGTTGAACTCGATGATGGAAGTTTATTAATATCCGATGATTATGCAAATGCGATTTATCGTGTCACTTATAAAATTTAAGCATTAGACATTTTTTTATCAAGATCACTTTTTTGAACCCTACATTATTAAAACTCGCCCTGACTCTGTGTGTCTCATGCCTGTCTATGCCTGTTAGTGCTGCAGACCCTGACAAAGATGAAGCTATAGCTGAGAGCGAAGGCAATAGCGAAGATAGTGTTATCACGGTCACAGCCAGTCGGCAGGCCAGTGAGCTAAAAAACAGTAGTAATAGCATAAGCGTTGTGTCAGATGAAGAACTCACCCTTATTAACCATGTGCATATCAACCAGGCTTTGACATCAGTACCAGGCACCTGGATCAGTCGCGGGAATGGTCAGGAACATCTCACCGCTATTCGCTCTCCAGTATTAACAGGGGCTGGCGCCTGTGGCGCTTTTTTTATGGCAGAAGATGGGATCAGTCTACGTGCTCCGGGCTTTTGTAATGTAAACCAGCTGTTTGATGCCAATACCGAGCAAGCCGATCAAATAGAAGTGGTTCGTGGCCCAGGCAGTGTGCTTTTTGGCTCTAACGCGGTTCATGGCATTATTAATATCATCAGCCCAGACTTGTTTGAACAACCACAAGATTATCTGGGTTTAGAAAACGGCCCTGATGATTATCTGCGTAGTCGCTTCAGGTTTTCCAATACTCAGCAACAGCATAGCTTTGGTGTGTATGGTAATTTTACATCTGATGGTGGATTTCAAAGGGATAGTGGTTTTGATCAGCAAAAGTTAAATCTGCTACATCAGTATCAGTCTGATGACTTTTCCGTTAAAACAATGCTTAGTGCAGCAAATATCAATCAGGAAACTGCAGGATTTATTCAGGGAAAAGATGCCTTTAAAGATAGAGAGTTAAGACGCAGCAACCCAAATCCTGAAGCTTTTCGCGATAGCCAATCTTTGCGGGCATACAGCAAACTCAACTGGGATTTATCTGACAACACACAACTGTCTGTAACACCCTATGTACGTTATACCGATATGAGTTTTATTCAACATTTTGTGCCCTGGAAACCCATCGAAAAAAACTCACACCATAGTCTGGGAATAAAAAGCCTGTACTCTGTGAATGAGGACGCCTTCAGCTGGCATGTTGGTATCGACTGGGACTACACTCAAGGCAAGCTTACTGAAACACAACTCGATGAATTTTCTGCAACAATTCCTCAAGGGCCTCATTATGACTATGAGGTTACCAGTGTTAATATTTCACCCTTTATTGATTTCAGTTGGAATATCGGTTCAGACATCGTAGTAAATGCCGGGATGCGATTCGATCGCATTGAATATGACTATGATAATCAATTAACCGATGGTTCAGCCTGTGAAGCGGATGTGCCAAATTGCAGGTTCATTCGTGCACAGGATCAGACACGCCGTTTTAGCCATCTCTCTCCCCGCTTAAGCCTGCTGTATCTACTCAACCAACAAACCACTTTGTATAGTGAGCTCACTCAGGGATTTAGAGCGCCACAAACCACTGAACTGTTTCGACTGCAGGCAGGCCAACAAACTGCTGATTTAAAAACGGAACAACTGTCCAGTTTTCAAATTGGTTTCAGGGGGAGATTAAAACAACTACGCTACGATCTCAGTTTGTATCAAATGAAAAAACGAAACTTTATCTTTCAGGATACTGAACGTCAGGTTGTCAGTAATGGAGAAACCAGTCATCAGGGTATAGAATTAACCTTGCAATATCCCTTTAGTAAACAATGGAAAGGCTCGTTTTCAGCAACCCGTGCCAACCATGATTATGACAACAACCTATTCCTGAGCCGAACCAACATTAAAAACAACGAAATTGATACCGCACCTGAGCAAATGGCTAATGCTAAACTACATTGGGAAACCTCTCCAAATTCATCATGGGAAGTAGAATGGGTGCATCTGGGGGATTATTTTCTAAATCCTGAAAATACAGCCAGCTATGCGGGTCATACATTAATGCACCTGAGAGGCCAGATAAATATAACTAAAAAAGCCCAACTCTCAATCAGACTACTCAACTTAACCGATAAAGACTATGCTGAAAGAGCAGACTTTGCATTTGGCAATTATCGCTACTTTGTCGGCCAACCACGTTCACTTTCTTTTGCTGTTCAATATCAATTAAACTGATCTATATCAGCGCGATTTTTCATTATAACGATACAATTGATCATTAGAACTATCCTCTATTAGAACTGTCCTCTATTAGAACTATCCGCTGTTAGAGTAATACCGACATGAATCAATTATTTATCCCCGAACATATGATTTATCAATACCTGTCTCAGGTTGGGATAAAAACGCCCGAACATTTTTTTGTTAAATCTGAAGAGGATATTCCCTCTGCGCCATTTGCTGCAAAACAAGCGGTTGTTGTCAAAGGCATGGCCGTAGATCTATGGCATAAATCGGATAATGGCGCACTTGAGTTTTGTGATTTTGATGTAGAACAGATAAAACTCTGTCACAAAAACATGTCTGAAAAAGTTTCCGGTAAATTTTCATGGTTGGGAACCCTCATCACCGAGAAAGTATCCATTAAAACAGCAAAAGGTGCGCCTTGTGAAATTTTTGCGAGTCTTCAAAGAGATAAATGTTGTGGTGCAATTATCACTTTAGGTTTTGGTGGCTTATTAACAGAAGAATGGGCCAGAGAATTAAAACAATCCGTTCTCGTTTGGCCAGCCTCTGTCTACTCACCTGAAGAAGCACTGAAAGAATTAGAACAACATTGGTTGGGAAAAATTTTGCTGGGAAAACTTCGTCAACAACAACCTTTGTTAACGAAAACGACTTTACTCGGATTCCTACAAAAGTTATGGAAACTAGATGAGTTGATGTCTCAGGAAAACATTGGTTTTATTGAAGTAAACCCTTTTGTTATCAATGAAAACAACGATATTGTTGCTTTAGATGGTGTTGGATTATCAAATGGAGATCTACATATTGAACCCTGCCCTGTTCCCTTACAAGATGATAGCTTTTTAAACCCCAAGCGCATCGCACTGGCGGGCGTCTCGGCAAAACCTGGAAATGTAGGTAGTCTGATTTTAGAAAACATTCGTCAATCTTCAATTTCAGAAAATAATTTACTTATATTAAAACCAGGACATGATTTTTTTGCTGGCATTCAATGTGCTGAAAATGTTAAAGCGTTAATAAATCAACCTGTCGATGTACTTATTTTAGCTCTACCAGCAGAGGCAACCGTTGCAACCATTGAGCAGCTTTGTGAGCAAGGCAGTGGCACAAATGTGGTTTATATCGTTGCTGGTGGTATTGGTGATGGTGCCGATCAAAGCGGCTATGGTGATCGTTTATCGGGTTTATTAACTTCACGTAGAAAAAAAGGAGATTGGTGTCCAGCGATAGTGGGTCCTAATGGATTAGGCATGTTGTTATCACCACTTAAATTAAATAGTTTGTTCATCCCACAACGCAAGCTCAATGTGAACTTTAATGCCAATTCTCAAGTTGCTCTGGTAAGCCAAAGTGGCGCTTTTTTAATTACTCGTCTTTCAAGGCATTCAAGTTTAAGTCTTAAGTATGGTTTCTCCATTGGCAATCAAATGGATATGAAATTATCCGATTTTGTAGCATTAATGCTACGTGATAAATCAGTGCGTGTTTTAGGCATTTATGTGGAAGGTTTTGTCGATGGAGATGTTTGTACGGTAGCAAAACTGGTCAAACAATTTCGTAGTGAGAATCGACATATCATCATTTATAAGGGTGGACGTTCACAACTGGGACAGGCCGCAGCAGCAGGCCATACTGGCGCCATGATGGGTGATTATCACATGCAGAAACGATTGTTGCATAAAGCTGGCGCAGTGATGGTTGAAACTTTCAATCAGTTCAATGCAGTATTTAAATGGATCTCAGCTTATCCCGATTTACAAAAGCTGGGGCAACTTGCTATCGTCACCAATGCAGGTTATGAAACAGTCGGTAGTGTGGACATCCTGGGAGATAACGACTCTCAACGACTCTATAAATTTACTGAAAAGAATAAAAGCCATCTTGCTCAAATTCTTAAAAAACACCATCTTCATGGACTTGTAGCACCCTCAAATCCATTAGATCTCACCCCTATGGCAAATGAAGCAGCTTATTTTGACTGTGTTACATCCATGCTCGAATTTGGTGCTGGTGTTGTCATATTAGGACTGGTTCCACTTTCAGAACAACTCGATACGGAGCAACTCAATCAGGCAGAAATTTTCGCTGAAAAACTTAAAAACCTGGCTATTGCAAGTGGTCGCCTGATCGGAATTGTCATTGATGCGGGGGTTCCTTATGAGCAATACAAAAAAGTATTTGAACGACATGATTTTCCTGTTTTTGATGGCATGGATATGGGGGTGCTGGGGATCAATGTGTTGAAACAGGCTCATAATAGCCCGAGTAATACTATTAAATAACCTGAACTCGGGTTGTTTAAGTGATGTGATACAAGTTAATCAATTATTCCACCAGCAGTGAAATGAGCAGTTCGTAAAGAAGAAGACCAAAGCGCTTCGTTATTTTCATGCTTTGTAATCAACTCTTTGGGCAATTGATAAATCCATCGATATCCAGCCCAGTTATTTCGAAGAGAACCCTGTTCCTGCTCTTTATCTTCATTTAAAACAAACCACATTGGATCAGACAACTCTATTTCAATGAAATAGATCTCTTTGGGTTGCAGACTATGAACCATCCAGTTTGCCTCCACACCACATTGACGACGAGGTAGTTCCATATAACTATAAGTATTTATTATGCCTGTTGTATTTTGTTTATTGCTGACCAGTTGAAAGGCACAGTGTTCGACTGTATCTAAAAGACTTATCTCATGATCAGATTGATTACGTAAGCTTATTCTTAATTTAGGACTTATGCGTACTGGTGTTTGCTGCTGATTTTCTTGTTGGTTTTGTAGTTGTCGATTGTTTGCTCTGCGATTTCCAGTTACGCGCTCAATAACCTCTAATCTAATACCCATAGCACTCTGACGATGGTTACGGATCACAGCAGTTCCATCACGACCCAGAGCGACATTCATTTCCAATGAGGTTTGCCATTCTTGCGCTTTACCTCGCATTTTTTTCCAGGGCTAAACCTTTATCTTATTGTACAAAATATTTTTCAATACCGAGTTTAACCAATCCCCTGTTTCGCCATTGAAAACGCCATTTTTTGTCCAAATAACCTTTGATAAATAATCCTTCAGGTTTTTTAGTTTCAATACCTGTAACTTGAGCTATTCCTCGTTTGTCTCTTTTCAATCGTAGAAAAACCTCTTGATAGGTCTGGTTAAGCAAATGTTCTGAAACTAACCCTTCTTCCGGATAGGCGATTTCATATTCTAACTTTACGTAATCTCCCCTGAATATATCTCGTGGATCAACTGGTGCTGTACGCAAATACACAGACTCACCCTGCCACAATATCCACTCTCTTTTTCCAGCTATAAATCCAAGCACTAGTAGTTCTAACAATACAATAACAATCACTGCTTTTTTCATTGAGATTTTTTTAATATCCATTAATTTCATGCTTCTTTCACCCCCTGCTTATGACGAGAATAAAAGTTGCCCACCAGGAAGAACTATGAAACAACGCGGAATAATTAAAAATCTCTAAACTTCCCCAGGTAAACAACAGAATAATTCCCATCAAACATTGTATTGCAGACAAACGCGCCCAACCCATGGCAAGCACACCTACGCCCCAGGCCCAAAATGCATTGGGGTAGTGTTCATCAATATGATAAATTTGAGAGATAAGCCAGATCGCGGCTCCAAACAACAGAGTACCCAACAAGGCAAGCCCTTCACTTGCTGCTGTTTGTTTACGTGGTTCTGCTGCAAACCAGAGAGAGCCTATATTGGCTATAACAACAAAAGAAAAAATAACCAGTAGTTTTAAAAACGATACATTTCCTGCCAGTTACAGGCAAAAAACAAAATAATACCCCCAAGCGAAGTTGAATTTTGCTGTTGATAATATTCCTGAATAGCAGCAACTTGATCCTGATAGATCAGTTTTGATTCAAGCCACTGTGGAAACTGTTCATCCAGCCATTTAGTTTTTTTTTCGTCATATTTTTTAGTGATATGTCCCTGTTTTGACTATATTACAACGCATTGAATAGTGGTGCCAATTTATCTCAAATTGACTACTGAAGGATTAGATTTTAGAGGTAGGAAGTAAAAAGGCTCCCGAAGGAGCTTGTTCAAAAAATTAAAAACGAAGAGGGTTTGAACGATCAGCTGTTGTATCTAAAAAAGCATTAACATACTTTTGCCAGTCTTCAAGATCCCCTGCATCGATATCTGGAGATATTTCGTGCATATGGGATAAGTCTTCCAGCAACGTGTATGCTTCACGCTCAGAATCTTGGTACTTAAGCAAGATGTTTACTAATGGGCGTTGACAGTTGAAATCGTCGACACTGAAAAAACGACGGTCATTGGACGAGATCAATGTATCCAGTTTTGCATGTGCAACAACCATACGGCCATCATTCGAGATGATCGCAGTGACAAATAGACTAACTCCCCAAATGCCGATTGCTACTAGAATTAACATTCCTAACAGTGACAAATCTATCATAAAGCCATCCTCCCAATTGTTTCAATAAGTTCCGTATTCTCGGTAAAAAGAGCACAGAAACAATGAGTGCATTTGCCCCCATCATACCATATTGGTATATTGGTTTGGTAAAATCGGTCCCGATATAATGTCTGTCTGTGTAACGCATTAGTTGCAACAAAACATTGAACAGGGACAAAAGCAATACAACTAAATCTGGTTTAATAATTAATTTATTAAAGTAAAGTGGTATGGTTGCAATGCTGGGCAACTTATTCCACTTTGCCCAATCGTAAAAATAAAAACGCAAGCTGATAATGACAAAAATAAGCAAAACGTCCCAAGCTGTCCAGAATACATAAAACCACCGCTCTGAATTGGGCAGAAGAAAGATATAGTCCCAGACAACAATACTCATCAAACTGAACACAGTGACAACCAGAGTGAGCAAAAATAGTGCTTTATTTTTGTAATTCAGTCCGCAAGCAACGACCAAGAGGATCACATACCAATGCTCTAATAAGTATGTAAAAATATTGATCGTTGATGCCATTCAATTAATCCCTCCTATTCAATCATTTTGGGTCAACTGGAGGTGGTGGTGGTGGTGGTGGTTCAGAACCATTGTTGTTTTGTATGGTGACACTTCCAACATCAACGCCCTTCTCCATATTTTCAGTACCTTCAAGTATGCCTGTATTAATTAAAAAAGCCAATAATAAATTTAACATGATATTTTCCTCATAAAGTGAATTGAAATACATGCCGCACAAAACATGCAGCACTGCATATCGTACCACTATCATCAGGCTTTAAATTAATATCATGTGGTTGGAAATAAATCAGGCTATTTTTATAACGAATCGTTATAAACATGTTAATACTATTCACCAAATAAACCCGAAAACCTCCCCAAACAAACTGAAAATTCTGTTTTTTTACTACATGCTTGTATCTTGTTATCAGGTTACTTCTGCAGATTATTAACAAGTTACACATCATTCATGTAAAAAAACCAGTGTTTTAATCTCACTTTGTAATCACTTTATAAGAAAATCTAACCTTCTACAGTCAAAATTTTTAAATGAATTTAAACTGCTAATCCAGGTTTTTTTTGAATCTTAAAGACGCAACAATTAAACCAAAAATTGTAAACAGCGTTAACCAAACAACATCAAATGTCATATCAATAATATCTACATCTCGCAACACTACTCCACGAACCAAACGCATAAAGTGCGTTGCAGGCAAAGTTTCAGCAATATATTGAGCCACTTTCGGCATGCCTTCGTATGGAAACATAAAACCTGATAATAAAATTGAAGGTAGCAATACAAATATGGTCATTTGCATTGATTGAAGTTGGCTTTTTGCAATCGTTGAAATAACTAAACCTAAAGAGAGGCTGGCTGTAATAAATAATAGAGTAGCACCGGTTAACTGCCACAAATTGCCATTAACTGGTACATTAAATATGCTGTAACCCAGTCCTAAAATAATAACAACCTGTAGCATACCAATGAACATATAGGGAATTATTTTTCCTAACATTAATTCAATTGAATGGATCGGAGTGGTGATGAGCATTTCAAGATTACCGCGTTCTCGTTCGCGAACAATGGCAGCTGAAGTAAACATAATCATAGTCGTGGTTAATATAACCCCTACCAGCCCAGGGACTATATTTACAGCTGTACGCTGCCCGGGATTATAAAGTAATGTCACCTCAAACGTTGGTGTGTTTCGGTTTGCGGGTTTATCCAGCAACTCAGCCAAAGGCATATTTCTTAAATTTTTAATTGCGGACGCTACCATTGTATCGGAACCATCGACAATCCATTGAGCAATTGGACGGCTGGTTTCTTCATCACTGGAGGGAGGCGTTCCAAAACCTACGCTATGATGACGCACAACTCTCTTATCAATGTCACGTGGGATCACTAAAACCGCTCTTATCTCAGAACGAGCAATTGCGGCCTGTGCCTGTTTAACGTTTGAGTAACGTTCAGAAAATTTAACCACCTGAGTTGCATTGATAGTTTGGATCAGGATCCGGCTAAGTCCTGTTTGACTGTGATCCACCAAACCTACTGGAATATTTCGTATATGAGTCACGAGAAGCAAGGGTTCGATCTAAATCAGTCAAACTACTTAAATTGTTTTTTACCAGATCCTGCGTTCGTTTATAGTTTGCTTCGCTTTCAACTAATGTTGCTTTTGCTCCCGCTACACTTGCTCTTGCCGAAGCTATTTCTTCTTCACGAGCCCCTTTTTGCAACATTTCAAGATTCGCTTTCGCCTGAGCCACATTTGCCACTGCTTTTGCAACCTGGGCATTTTGTTGAGTATCATCCAGCCGAACTAAAATAGTACCCTTTTTTACCATGCTACATTTTGTAACCGGTAACGCAACAACAACCTCATTAGTCGTAGCCGAGTGGGCAATACGATCTCTTTCCAGAGTACCAAGTGCAATGTTTTGATGATCGTTATCACAGGCAGAAAACAAACCTACAATGAACCAGATTAAAATAAAACGCACTATTAAACTCCTAATTAAACTCCTATATACCCCTAATCATTCAAGATGCAGGTTTCAGAGTTTCTATTCAATTGAAAAAGGAGAACAACTTTCAGCTGAGATAACGTCAGTCAGCTCAAGTAAAGTTTTAATATTCAGACTCGCACTCAGATCTCAGCAAGCGGAATATTAAAGACTTCTAATTTGTTATAGTTGATAACCGATCTGATTTCCTTAATATACTCTTCTCCACGTTCTGAATATCTTTCTAAACCTGCTGCCAGGGCTTTTCCAGTCAGAGGTTTATTCGCTTGTCTAAGTTGTTCGCGGATCAGGCGTAATTGTTGGTAGGTATTTAACCGATTTAAATTGAGTAAATAAGCACGTATTGCAGCATTAACGGTGATAAATTTTGCCACTTCATGTGTAGTTCCTACATTACGAGATAAGGGCACCAGGCCACAACCCGTTTTAAAACACCATTGTCCAAATAGATTATTGGCTTTTTGAGCGAAACGTGATGTTCCCCAGGCAGATTCAAGAGCCCCCTGAGCAAGCAATAATGAAACAGGTATAACATCTACCCGGCGAGAAGCATGGTGCCAGTACTCCGTTGAGGCAACTGGAGCTTTAATGCGATAAAGAGAGGCTATTTCTGATAACCATTGTTTTTCATGGGCCAATGGCTTCACGCCTTTTTCATGTTTCTTTCTTAACGTATCCAAAGCCGCTCTTTGTTTAAGGATAAAAGCATTTTCTGCCACAGCCATGGCTGATAAAAAAGAAAAAAAGCCAGCTTTCTTTTCAGAAACATTTTTTATTTTGGCAAAATCTGGAACAAAACGAACAACATTAACAGGTTTTAAATTGAGATCTGGTAAATTTCCTTCAGGTTGCTCAGAGCAAGCCAGCAACAAAATAGAGGTCAATAATACACAACTATAGAGAATGAACGTTTTTACATCAGGAGCTTTCAGCATTAAATTGTCCAGTTCCAAAATGGCAAATCCAGACTGCCAATTAAAATAAAGAGCGCTTTATAGCAGTTTTGGGGTTATAAGGCGAATTTTAGACAAGAGTTTCACGCTATTGCTGTGGTAAACTGCGCATTGCCCTGAAAAACTCCTGAGACAACCACCATTGTTTAATGAACTCGATGAAAAACTGATCCAGGCGATCAATGAATTAAAGTTTGAAAGCCCTACTGATATACAGGCTCAAACATTTGAACCCGCCCTCAATGGCAATGATCTTTTTGTCAGTGCTGAAACCGGCAGTGGCAAAACCTGTGCTTATCTATTACCGACTTTTGAACGACTACTCAGCCATGAATGGCAGGAAATTAAAGCTCTGGTGTTAGTTCCTACCAGAGAACTGGCACAGCAGGTATTAAAACAGGCAAAGCAATTAGCACGTTTTACTCATTTAAAACTTGGTCATATTGGTGGTGGTACAGATCTCCATAAACAAAGTGCTCTTATTGATGAACCACCTCATTTTCTGGTGGCAACCCCCGGTAGGTTATCCGAGCTACTGGCTAGAGATCTGCTAGATCTAAGCAGTGTGGAAACACTTATCCTTGATGAAGCTGATCGACTACTTGATATGGGGTTTAGCGATGAAATTTTAGCCATAGCTGAACATTGTAATCAACGTGAACAAACACAACTCTATTCGGCCACATTGGCAAATAAAGGATTAAGAGGGCTTGCGCATCAACTATTACATGAGCCAACCGTAATAGAGCTGAATAAAACAACTGATATTCATGAATCGATTAAGCAACAAATTATATTTGCCGATGATAAAGGCCATAAATTTCAGTTATTGTGTTGGTTATTAAAAAATGAAGAGTACCGTCATTGTCTGGTATTTTGTAACTCTAAAGAGCAAGTCGATCAAATTAATCGACTGATGCAACAACAGGAAATCAGTGCCGGCGTTCTCCACGGAGATGTTGATCAAAAACAGCGTAATTTAACGATGAGCAAACTGAGGCGTGATCAAACAAAAGTGCTAATTGCTACCGACATCGCATCAAGAGGATTAGATATTGAAGGAATGGATCTGGTCATTAATTTTGAAATGCCTCGTCGCGGTGAACTCTATGTGCATCGAATTGGTCGCACAGGTAGAGCAGGAGAAAAAGGACTGGCAATCACATTGATCACAGCACCAGAATTCAACCTGATGGCAGGCATTGAACGATTTTTAAAACAAACTTTCAAACGCCGAAAAATAAAAGAATTAGCCGGAAATTATCAAGGACCTAAAAAATTAAAATCTTCTGGTAAAGCTGCCAGTAAAAAGAAAAAGGTTAAAACTAAAAAAGCAAATCCCAAAAAGAAAGGAAAATAGGTATATCACAAAGCACAGGCACTACCTTAATAGAGTTAAGGTTAAATATTTTTGTCAGGTTTTGTCATTAGATCTTATAGTTATTACTACATTTCCCGTTTTCTGTCCTGTTTCAACATAGCGATGGGCATCGGCGATTTGCTCCAAAGGATAATGTCTGTCTATGACTGACTTTGCCCTGGTATTTTTATTCTTGGTTTTCTGAGACCAAACATTAATCGTAGAGGAAGCCAGAATGAGATAGGGAAATCAAAACTTCGCATCTCACAATCTCCAGCAAATACAGTAGTCGCAGCTATTTTTATAAGTACCTCATAGTCCTTAGGAGCAGGTTTATCTACTTCTTTGAGCAGAAGAACATCCAGTGCTCCGTATTTTGTCCAGATAATTGCTTTCATAAGTACTCCTGAGCACCACTACAGGGACAGGCGCTACCCTTGGTAACTCCAAACTGATTAACACTATTAATTTAAATAGTACTTTAATAAAAAGTCAAGCTAAAAAACTGATCTTTAACGATACTAGCAGTAAATACAGAATTGACATCCCTCATAGAAAATACATTAACATTTTGATTTTATTGGGTTAAATACAGTTCTATTGATTTTTGAATTTCTGTAATTATTACAAAAAGGTCACTACAGGGACAGGCACTACCCTTGTCATTGTCAACCAGGACGATCTTATCTTGAGTACGTTGGAGATCGACTCAGGCAATGTATCAAATGTATATATGGGCCGATCAAATGGGCAGGATATGGAAATCTCACCGGATGGCACACGTTTATATGTTACTACGCGGGATGACAGAGCATCGGGGACTGGTGAATCAATACGGGTGCTAGATGCCACAACAGGTTCAATATTGGTTTCAACGCCAATACTACTTCCTGGTGTTCTCGAGTTATCATCAGATGGTGATACCTTATATGCCGTTACAAACAATTCAGGGATCCGTGCCTATAATCCAGTGGATCTTTCGTTTGAAGTGATAACTACGATACCTGGAGGAAATACATTTGACTTGGCACTATCATCAGATGGCTCGATACTCTGGTCAACAAACGTCAATGATCAGAGCGTATCAGCTATTGATACGGTCACAAAGACCATTCTTTCGACTATTCCGATTGGATTTAGTGGACACGATTCTGAACTCACAGCGGATGGTAGATTTTTGTTGTCGGCCCACTCTAGCTCTCAGTCCATTGCTGTCATCGACACACAGACGATGAGTTTGGTTGAGACAAAGAACATTGCGCCAGCAAAGGGGCAATTTATTATCCTTGGTGATGAGTCGAACCCAATATTGCCAGTTACGGCTTATGTTGGCTTTGTCGAAGAGCTTGCGGTGTTTAACGTTGACGGAACAAAACTGGCGAGCATTCCACTTGAAGAGCCTTACTTCATGCGAGAATCACCGGATGGTAGAACCCTTTATGTCGCTCATTTTGCCAATGGTGCTGATGTAAGCCGCTTATCAGCAATTGATACTCAAACAAATACAGTTTTGGCAAGTTTGGATCTTGCGAGCGAGGCATTTGTTGTTGGTGTTGAGTTTTCTCCCGATGGAAATTCCCTCTATCTTGCAACAGATACAGTAAACGTTCTTAATATCCTTAACCCAGTGAACTTGTCTTCCGTGTCTACGGTTCCACTCGGCTCACCCCTCAATGCCCCACCACTGGGGATGACAGCTTCAGCTGACGGGACACTTCTTTATGTAAGCATTGACGGAAACCTGCTTGAACTGAATTCAACAACCGGTGCAACGGTGAGTTCATTTTCTGTGGAAGATACCGGCCCGATTGTCATAAATTCAGACAACTCGTTCGCTTATGGCATTAGTGAGTTTGGAGAGCAAGCGTACGCATTTGAGCTATCAACTGAGGAATATATCGAGTTAAGCCCTTATACATCAGTTTATCGGATTATTGATATTGATATTTCACCAGATGGTCAGACTGTATGGGTTATTGACCAAGTTGCAGATCTTATCAGGGTTTATAACGCTGCTACTGCACAACAACTTACAACTCTTCCATTGTCGGGTGGTATTGTCGGCGATTTTTATCCAGATAGTTCGATCTATTATGCGACTAATTTATTCGGATCTTCGTCTGTGGCCTATGACACACAAAGTTTTCAGGCACAAAGTGCTGCTAACTTCACCGGTCTTTATACTTCTGGTCTGAATTTCGTTAATGTTCCGTAAGCAACGAATTGATGGAGGTATCATTATAGACAGGCAGTCTTAAGTGGCGACAGATAATTATAAAAATTTTGTTGCTGCAATCATCACCATATGATGATCAAAAGAATAGACAGGTGAATAGCCGATCGGTTCGTGAAAAATAAAGATTGTCTTAGTCAGGACTCCGGCAGTGTTGCATAACTCTGCCGGAGTTTTTTTGTAGTAGTTCAAACATACTCTGTGAGCCTTCGTTAAACGGCTCTGAAAAAAAGTTAAAGAGCTTTTTAGTAGACAGACTGTTTAATTGTAATCTCCTGGAAAAAATCTTCAATATTTTTACTTTCAAACATACCTGCTTAAATATAAACGGCTAACTCTCACAGTATGCTTGAAAACTGGGCTTTAATATCTGTGAATTCCATCACATATCACTCAATAAATACCAGGTGAATCAAGTATTCTATAAAAAGTGTATAAATAACTAGTGAGGGTTTCTTGATTTATTCATTTGAACCTAAATTTAATATTAATTTTTTAAATAACAATTGGTTACATAAGGCCTGTTTAAGAGATTTTTATCACAAATAACAGCTACCATTCTTGTTTGATAATTAAGGCAACACTAAAGCCCCAACCAACACCTGTCGATGATAGTTCCTGTCCTCGTTGAAACCGTTGAACTATATTTTTCGCCTCAATTTATGTATTATCAAATGCTGCAATCAGTAGCAATAAAAAGGAACAAACCATGGCAGCAACTGGAATATTCGAAGTGAAGCTTGAACTGCAAGATGATAAAGCTTCACCTTCAGGAAGAATGCTCATTAACAAAAACTACTCTGGAGACTTTATTGGAACTGGTACCGGTCAAATGATTAGCAAAAGAACAGAAGGTGGAGATGCTGCTTACTTCGCAATCGAAGAGGTAGAGGGGGAAGTTGCTGGAAGAACGGGCTCATTTACACTTTTACATGAGGGTACAATGTCTGGTAAAGAGCAGTCACTAACAGTAAAAATAATGCAAGGATCAGGTGGTGGCGAATTGAAAAACATCTCTGGTAATTTAGAAATAATCCAAAAAGATGGCGTACATAAATACGTACTCAATTACGAAATATAGCCGCATAACTTATCAAACAAGTAGAGATACCATGAAAGCATGTCAAAAAGGTTTCAATCCAGAATACCAGGAAGAAGGCCCGACAATAGAGCAGATAGGTGAAATGATTGGTTATGCTGTCCTTGAATTCGGCACACCATGGTGCGGACATTGTGCAGCTGCAATACCCGCAGTAAGACAAGTTTTGTCAGAGAGAGAAATACCACACATTAAAGTGGTTGATGGAAAAGGAAAGTCTTTGGGGCGTTCGTTTAAAGTTAAGCTTTGGCCTACTTTAATCCTGGTAAATTCTGGTAAAGAAATTGCTCGTTTGGTACGGCCTGTAAATGCTGACGAAGTACAGAAGCTTCTAGCACTTGCTCTTTAAACCCTGATGTATATTTTTTATACATTATTCGATACCTCTAATAATTAATTAGAGCCGACAACCAATCTGACACAGGGGGGAAGCGGCGAGGTTTAAACCCCATATCGATTCAAATTTATAATAAATTCAGCCTTTAGCCAACCCGATAACAAACCATCATTCCCCCTTTAAAAGCCAGCCTGGTCAAGCAATAGCCTCCTAATCCTAAATTCTACAGTTGACTCAAGGATAACATAGCCATTAAACCTAAATTAATCAGTTGAATCACAGAAAAGTGCTCCTGCTTTTTCTGCATACATGCCATCCTGGTAATAACGGAAGTCTGCGCAACCCCTTGGCGCACCTGGAAAACTTAAAAATACGCAATTCACCTTATTGGTGAATTGCGTATTTTTAAGTTTTCTATGCACACCAATGGATTACACTTCTTTTCCGCACTCAACTGATTATTTTAGGTTAAAACAACCAACTTGTCCCCCCTTCTAGACCAAAGTTTAATAGGGTAAGGTCAAAAATCTTGATAAGGTTACAGTCGTTGGTAGAAAATACGTGTTCAATAATCAATAGCACACCCTGATTCAGGTACTGATCTATTACAACAATAAAAGTAGCTGTTCAGGTTGCCTCTAAAATTTGCCAGTTCAAGGCAGAAAATGTGAGTATACTCGATTATTTGACCATTTTTGAACGCAGAAATGGCAAGTTTTAGAGGCCAGCTGAATAGTTACAAATAAAATTCATAAATTCCGGGAGGATACCGTGGAGAGTAATCAATCTTATTGGCGAGAAAATCTTCGCTTAATATCAATATGCCTTGTCATTTGGTTTGTAGTTTCATTTGGTTTTGGTTTGTTATTAGTTGAGCCGCTTAACAGCATTCGTATTGGCGGTTATAAACTTGGCTTCTGGTTTGCACAACAAGGCTCAATTTACACTTTCGTTGCATTAATATTTTGGTATTCCTCTCAGATGAATAAGCTCGATAAAAAATACAATGTGGAGGAGTCAGAGTGAGTGAATTACAACTTTATACCTACATCGCTGTTTTTGGCTCGTTCGCTCTATATTTTGCTATAGCCTGGTGGGCCAGAGCAGGTACCACAAGCGAGTTTTATGTGGCTGGCGGGGGAATAAGCCCTGTTCAGAATGGTATGGCGATTGGTGCCGACTGGATGAGTGCTGCATCGTTTATTTCTATGGCTGGTTTGATTGCCTTTTTGGGTTACGGCGGTTCGGTGTTCTTAATGGGTTGGACCGGCGGTTATGTGTTACTCGCTATGTTGCTCGCGCCCTATATGCGTAAGCATGGTAAATTTACCGTACCAGAGTTTATATATGACAGGTACTATTCTAAAACAGCGCGTATTGTTGCTGTAGTTTGTCTTATTATTGCATCACTAACTTATATTATTGGTCAGATGAAAGGGGTTGGTGTTGCCTTCTCTCGCTTTTTAGAAGTGGATTATGGTATTGGTCTGGCTATTGGCATGGGTGTTGTCTGGGTTTATGCGGTGTTAGGTGGCATGAAGGGGATCACTTACACACAAATCGCTCAATATTGCGTACTCATTTTTGCATACACCATTCCAGCGGTTTTTATCTCTTTGCAATTAACCGGTAACCCTATCCCACAACTGGGACTGGGCAGCACTTTAGCTGATGGCAGTGGTGTCTATTTATTAGATAAACTGGATATGGTGGTCACCGATCTTGGCTTTAAAGAATATACCACGGACAATTTAGGGGGCACATTAAATATGTTTGCCTACACCTTGTCATTAATGATTGGTACCGCTGGGTTGCCCCACGTCATCATGCGTTTCTTTACTGTTCCCAGTGTGAAAGCAGCCCGCTCTTCTGCCGGTTATGCTTTAGTATTTATCGCCCTGCTTTATACCGTAGCACCAGCTGTAGGAGCCATGGCTCGTTTTAACCTAATGAATACAATTGAGCCAAGTGCAGGACAAAATCTGGTATATGCCGAACGTCCTCAGTGGTTTAAAGACTGGGAAGCAACCGGGCTGTTAAAGTTTGAAGACAAAAATGGTGATGGCAAAATTCAATACGTTGCCGATAAAGATAAGAACGAGATGGTTAAGGTTGACCGCGATATTATGGTTTTAGCTAACCCTGCAATTGCAAACTTACCTAATTGGGTGATTGCATTGGTAGCTGCTGGTGGTCTGGCTGCGGCCTTGTCAACGGCAGCAGGGCTATTGCTGGCAATCTCTTCATCAGTGTCTCATGATTTAATGAAAGGTGTATTTACACCTGATTTACCGGAAAAGAAAGAATTGTTAGCGAGTCGTATTGTTATGACTATTTCAATTCTGGTAGCTGGTTATCTCGGTTTAAATCCGCCTGGATTTGCCGCCGGGACGGTGGCTCTGGCCTTTGGACTAGCTGCGTCGTCTATATTCCCGGCATTAATGATGGGTATTTTTGCCAAGAAAATGAGTGGTACAGCAGCAGTTTGGGGAATGGTATCGGGTATTGGGATCACCATGTTATATGTGTTCCAGCATAAGGGTATTATGTTTATTCCCGGCACCTCTTTCTTAGGTGGAATGAGTGAAAACTGGTTTTTCGGGATTTCACCCAATGCCTTTGGCGCAGTTGGAGCCCTGGTTAACTTTAGTGTAGCATTTGCAGTAGGGCGAGTAACAGGAGCAGCACCAGCGCATATTCAAACCCTGGTCGAAAGTTTTCGTATACCGCGCGGTGCGAGTGTAGCGCACGAACATTAGGTTAAACCTTAAATGGGGGAAAGTAGAGGCTCCTTAATGGGGCCTTTATTTTTGCCTGAAGTCCTCAGTAGGCCTGATAAAAATGGATAATGAGAATGAATAAACATACTAAGCTCGCTATACTTATCGCTCCTTTATTGCTGGTTATCGGTTATATAGGTTCCGACTACTTTATTCAATATCAGTCGGAACAAGATAAACTATTTCAACTGGTTCCTGATGGTTCTTGCGACATACTGGCTCAAAATTGTGTCTTGAAATCGGGAGAATTTAAGGTGAATGTTTTTGATAAAGATGGTGTGACAACCGTCAATACCACCTTCCCTTTAGATAGTGCAATTCTTTTTATGGTTGAGCAGGACGATAAGACTATCGCTTACCCGTTAAAAATGGCTGATAGCCCTTATTACTGGAACAGTTCTACGCCATTAAGAAAGAGGCTGATTACTGGTGAAAAACAGAAATTACGCTTGATTGCAACCATTAAAGGTGGTCAATATATCAGTGAATTTTATAGCCAGGTTGCTAATTAACTTTTGCTTCTTTGTAGAAAAAGTAAGTCGGAATAGTCTTTTCTAGTAACTCGTATCTCTTTTTAAAGTGCAACTGACATGAGCCGCCGCAGTAAGCCAGAAATTATCAGGTTGCTGTAACGATTGAAGATGAAGTTGCCTGATCTCCATACCAGTCATTTTGACCTCTCCTTATATAGCGAATTTCTGTAACTATGCTGAATTTAACCAATTTACGAGCAAGTTTCCTTTGGACTTTAGTCTAATAGTTGTCCATCTGGTTTGACTCCATCTCGAATAAGAAATATCTTAAGCATATTTATTAGATTAAAGGTACTCGATGATTTCAACCCTACATATAATTATCATCGCCTTCGCATACGTTTGTCTGTTGTTTCTGATTGCTTACATTACTGATAAAAACAAGCCTAAAATCATTTCGTCTCATAGAAAAGCGCTGGTTTATAGCTTCTCACTCGCAATATACTGTACTTCCTGGACCTTTTACGGCGCCGTTGGTAGCGCAGCAAAGACAGGTTGGGGATATTTACCCATTTATTTAGGACCTGTTTTAGTTTACACATTAGGCTGGCCTCTTTTAAAACGTTTTGTGCGAATTGGGCACAAGCAGAATACCACCTCTATTTCTGACTTTATTGCTTCTCGTTTTGGAAAATCTCAAAGTATTGCTGCAATAGTCACAATAATAGCGGTTATCGCGATTATTCCTTATATAGCATTGCAACTTAAAGCAATTACCATGAGTATTCAGGTTTTTGACGCTCAACAGGATCTTTTTTCTGACCATCATTTTAATTCTCTTTTTATTACTTTGCTGCTGATCATTTTTTCGATTTTGTTCGGTACTCGCAACCTTGATGTTACTGAACACCAATATGGAATGATGAATGCGATTGCTTTTGAATCGATTGTTAAGCTTATTGCTTTTTGTGCAGTTGGAAGTTTTGCGCTGTATTCAATTTTCGATGGTCCAATAACGCTTTATCAAACGATTGCTAATGATAGTCAGTTAAATAAATTATGGTTTCAAGATTTTGATGCCGAAAATTTTATTACTCAAACTATATTAGCCGCTGTAGCCATCTTTTGTTTACCCAGACAATTCCATGTTTCCGTTGTCGAGTACCATCAAAGTAAAGATTTGCGTTGCGCTCGATGGATTTTCCCGATTTACTTAACATTAATATCATTATTCGTAATACCCATAGTTATAGCTGGCAGCCTGTATTTTTCTGGCCAACCAATAAACGCTGATACTTATGTTCTGGCATTACCTCTGGCAGAAAAACAAAGTTCTCTGAGTGCCCTGGTTTTTATTGGTGGATTATCTGCTGCAACAGGTATGGTAATTGTTGCTACTGTCGCGTTGAGTACCATGATCAGTAATGATCTGGTATTACCAATAATCCTTCACAAGTCTGACTCACATCAATTCAAGGATAAACAATTTAATCAAAATATGCTGATGATCAGACGTATAGCCATTGCGTCATGTCTGATCCTTTCTTACATCTTTTATCGATTGTTCGATAAGAGCCAGTCTCTCGCTTCTATTGGGTATTTATCATTTACAGCCGTTCTACAATTTTTACCGGCATTGATGTTAGGCCTGTTTTGGAATAGAGCAACAAAAATGGGGGCTATTGCAGGGCTTATGAGTGGTATCACTTGTTGGTTTGTCTTAACCTGGTTGCCCAGTATGAAGGGTGATAGCCTGTTATCTTCTTCTAATAGTATTACAGGGTTTTCTTTACTGACTGAGTCCCTGTTTATTTCATTTTTTATTAATCTATTTGCCATGTTTGTGGTATCAAAATTCTCACGACAATCTCTCACAGAAAAGATCCAGGCTTACGCCTATACACAAGCAATGTCGGAAGAGATAGATCCAGCTAAACGCCCAACCACAAACTCACAGATTTTAGTAAAAGATCTAAAGTCACTTGCTGCAGCAATAGTAGGCACTGAACGTATGGTTGCTTCATTTGAAAATTTTCCTGCAGTTTCCAACGATAACCAGGTTGCTGGAAAAGAACTACTCAAGCATACAGAAAATATCTTATCTGCATCTATCGGGGCGCCTTCGGCTCGTGTTGTGCTCCTGTCAGCTTTTAAGGAGAAAGGCATTAATGTTGATGATGTTATCAACTTACTTAACTCTACATCTAAAGCACTAAAATTTAATCGTCGCCTGATTGAAGTTACCATGGATAATATTACACAGGGGATCAGTGTAAGTGATGCAGAAAAAAATATTATCGGCTGGAATCATAGCTATGAAAAACTAATGAACTATCCGAAGAATTTTCTACAAATGGGTATGCACGTTGAACAACTAATTCGTTTTAATGCGGAAAGAGGATTTTGTGGAGAAGGTGAAATACAAGCGCATATTAATAAACGTTTAAAACATTTAGAGTCTGGTTTAAGTTATCGCTTTGAACGATTTCGCAACGATGGAACAGTCCTTGAAATTGTTGGTAACCCACTACCTCAGGGTGGATATGTGACAACTTATACTGATATATCGGAATACAAAAAAATAGAATCAGCACTAAAACAAAATGAACGTGAGATAGCTTTATATACCGATAATTCACCTGTGTCTCTGGCGTATCTTGACAATAACCTGGTTTATCGTTTCGTCAATAAGGCATTAGCTAATAGTCGTCTCATGAAAAAAGAGAAAATTATCGGTAAAAAAATCAATGATATTTTTTCTTCTGAAGAACTCGACTATAAACGCCACTATATAAACGAAGCATTGGAAAACAGGAAACAGGAATTTGAATATGCAAGTCGGGGGGTTGACTCCAGTTATAATTTGGTAACCTATATTCCAAATACTGATCCCGATGGAAAAGTTAATGGTATTTATACTATCTCACAGAATATCTCCAACCGCCGTAAAGCTGAACTGGCCCTTAAGGAAATCAATGTAACACTCGAACAACGTGTTGAAATGCGTACAGATGAACTACATACAACGGTTAAAGCCCTGGAAGTCGCTAAGGCTGAGGCAGAAAAAGCCAATAAAAGTAAGTCTATGTTTCTGGCTGCGGCAAGTCATGATTTATTGCAACCCTTTAATGCCGCCAGATTATTCAGTGAAATGTTGAAATCAGAGACAAAATCGATGACGGCCAGTCAAGCTGAACTGGTTGAAAAAACTGATCAGAGTTTAGGCGTAGCAGAAAACATCATTCGCTCCTTGGTCGATATTTCTAAACTCGATAGCGGCACTATTCATCCTTCTGTGCAGACGTTTAATCTTTACAAAGTATTGGAATCGTTGGAAAAAAAATTTTCAGAGTTTACCGAAAAGAAACAGCTAAAATTTAAAGTGCTCAAAAAAAATATAGAGGTAGAAAGTGATCCTGAATTACTCTACAGAATTTTACAGAATTTTGTTAGCAACTCCATTCGTTACACTCAAACTGGTGGTGTTCTGATCACGACTCAAAATCGTAGTGATTACCTGCGAGTCTCCGTATGGGATACCGGGATCGGTATAAAAGAGAAAGATCAGAAAGAAATATTTAACGAATTTAAACAACTTTCAGATCCAGCGAATATTTCCAAAGAGTCCGGGTTGGGTTTAGGTCTTTCAATTAGCGAAAGGATCGCTGCTATTCTCAATCACCCCATTGAATTACGCTCTCAACACGGAACAGGCACAGCTTTTCATCTTTTAATTAAACGCGCCAGGAGATCAGAATCAGCTCTCTCAACGAGTTCCATTCAAACTGCACGAATTGATACAGCAAAAAGCGATACAGCAAATACTGATACACCAATAACAGGCGCTAAAGTTCTTTGTGTAGATAATGAAGTTCTAATCACAGATGCCATGTCGCTTCTATTAAAACGTTGGGGCTGCGATGTTGAAACAGCTCAGGATGAAGACCAAATTGACGCAATATTAAAATCAGAATTCATTCCAGATATTCTTATTGTTGATTATCAGTTAGATCGAGGCAAAACCGGCCTTGAATTTATTAAGAAGTTAAGAGATAAAACAGGTATTGAAATACCCGCTATTATTGTAACAGCCGATCATTCTATAGAAGTCGAAAACAGGATTAAAGTAGTAGGAATGAAGCTATTGCATAAACCGGTTAAACCTGCTGCATTAAGAGCAACAATGAATAGTGAACTAAGTTGAGGTTAGTTAACCTCAACTCGGGATAAAACAGGCCGTTCAATACAGTTCACGGATCGTTAGCGGTCGCGCCAAAATTCTCATCAACTTTCACTTTATTAGCAATCAATACAATTTGAGTACGGTTATTCACACCTAACTTCCGCATAATCGCTGTAATATGGGCTTTCACTGTCGCTTCTGTCACACGCTGTTCATAGGCGATTTGTTTATTGAGTATTCCGCTTTCTAACAGATTAAAAACTTCCAATTGTTTTGGTGTCAGTTCAGCAATTTTTTTGATCAGGCTTTCTAACTCAGTTTCATCTTTGGGTTGATAATTTTCTAATGATGACGGAAAGCACAACTCTCCCATAAGCACTTTTTCTATCGCCTGGTAAATCTCCGGGATACTTGCAGACTTAGCTATAAATCCTAACGCCCCATACTTTTTTGCATTAGCAACAACACGAAGATCTTCATTGGCAGAAATCATAATGACAGGAAGTTGAGAATAGTGCTGAACAACATGTGCAAGCCCTACAAATCCATTCGCACCCGGCATATGCAAATCCATTAGTAACAGCTCCGCATCTGCATTATTTGCAAGCACAGTTTCTAATTCAGAAATACTGGCCGCCTCAATAAGCTTAACCTCAGACATTAATGACTTGAGTGCTTGCACCAGTGCATTGCGAAAAAGCGGATGATCATCCGCTATAATAATTTTTCTGATGGACTGCAGGTTGATAATTAACTCCTGTTCTTACGATTATTAATGAGTTCATCAACAACCCCAGGTTCAGCTAACGTGGAAATATCTCCAAGATTGGAAAAATCATCCTCGGCAATTTTTCGTAAAATTCTTCGCATAATTTTACCTGAACGTGTCTTAGGTAATCCGGGAGAAAACTGGATAAAGTCAATTGATGCAATAGGGCCTATCTCTTTTCTTACCCACTGAGCTAACTCTTTTTCAAGCGCCTGACTGCCTTCAATGCCAGCATTTAATGTGACAAAAGTATAGATCCCCTGCCCTTTAATGTCATGAGGATAACCTACAACAGCAGCTTCTGCCACGTTTTGATGTGCCACAAGTGCACTTTCAATTTCTGCTGTTCCCATACGGTGTCCAGAGATACTAAGAACATCATCAACACGACCAGTGATCCAGTAATAATCATCTTCGTCACGTCGAGCTCCATCTCCAGTGAAGTACAAACCTTCAAAAGTACTAAAATATGTATCGACAAAACGTTGATGATCGCCGTAAACGGATCGCATTTGTCCTGGCCAGCTGTCCTTAATAACCAGATTTCCATCAACGGCCCCTTGCAACTCATGCCCTTCACTATCAACCAAAGCAGGCTGTATTCCAAAAAATGGCCTTGTCGCTGAACCGGGTTTTAACGGTGTCGCACCGGGTAAAGGTGAAATCAGGATCCCACCCGTTTCAGTTTGCCACCAGGTGTCTACTATTGGACAACGCTGTTCGCCCACCACGTCGTAATACCATTGCCAGGCTTCCGGGTTAATCGGTTCACCAACACTACCCAATAAGGTCAGGGATTCTCTTGAAGTAGACTTAACCAAATCCTCACCTTCACGCATTAAGGCGCGAATTGCGGTAGGTGCGGTATAACAGGTGTTTACCTGGTGTTTATCGCAAATTTGCCAGAATCGACTGCTATCCGGGTAATTAGGTACACCTTCAAACATCAAAGTGGTCGCGCCATTGGCAAGTGGGCCATAAACAATGTAACTGTGACCGGTTATCCAACCAACATCTGCAGTACACCAATAGATATCACCGGGATGATAATCAAAAACATACTGGTGGGTCATTGAGGCGTAAACGAGATACCCGCCACAAGTGTGCAAAACACCTTTGGGTTGTCCGGTTGAGCCTGAGGTATACAGAATGAACAATGGATCTTCTGCGCTCATTTCTTCTGCAGGACACTCACTCGACACTTCTAACATTAACTCATGATACCAGTGGTCGAGATCAGCTTTCCAGTCAACCCTCTGATCAGAGTTTTTAATCACTAAAACTGATTCCAGGTAATCTTTTACACCCTCTTTTTCAGCAGCAGCATCGACATTCTGTTTGAGTGGAATTTGCTTACCACTGCGGTTACTAAAATCAGCGGTAATAACCAATTTGCTTTTACAATCAATGATTCTTCCTGCCAGTGCTTCTGCACTAAAACCACCGAAAACCACCGAATGAATAGCGCCAATTCTGGCACAGGCAAGCATTGCATAAGCTGCTTCAGGGATCATGGGCATATATAAGGTCACACGATCACCCTTTACCACACCCAGCCCTTTCAATACATTAGCAAAGCGACAAACCTGTTCATGCAGTTCCTGATAACTAATATGTTTTGATTTAGAAGGATCATCACCCTCCCAAATAATAGCAGTTTGATCGGCTTTATCCTCAAGATGCCGATCAACGCAGTTTGCACAAACATTAAGTGTGCCATCGTAATACCATTTGATGTGAAGATCTTCTTTTGCAAAAGAGACATCTTTTACCCGAGTATAGGGTTTTATCCAGTCAATTCGTTTTCCCTGCTCAGCCCAGAATGCTTCATTGTTCTGAAGGGATTGTTTATACATTTCAAAATATTGAGATCCGTTAAGATAGGCCTTTGCGCTAAAGTCTGGTTTCACCGAAAAAGTTTGAGTCATGATTTGATCCTGGATATTTATTATTTTCAACTGTCTACTGTAATTTTAAGTAATCCTTTGATGAATGACTACGCTTAAATGCGCTGGATTGCTTAGACTTTAGTCTAATTCTCTTACATTATTAGACTAATGGTTAATAGCGGTTAATCTCTCTCTCAGGGCACACTCTACACTCAACAATATCACACAAGCTAATGAGGGCATATGAACTACCCAATCAAAAAACTAACTAAAACATTTTGTGTACCTTTTTTAAGCATACCACTGTTGATTGCGGCTAACTCAAGTTTCGCCGCAGAATCACTTGATGAACGAATTCAAAAGCTTGAGTCACTGGTTAATGAACTCAAACAACAGGTCAAACAACAAGCCAGGCAAGAAAAACGGGAACAACAAGAAAAAAAGGAACAACAGAACAAACAGGAAGAACTAGCCAGATCTAACTCAAAACACACATATTCATTCGGTGGTTTTATTAAAGCCACGGCCTCATTTAGTGATTATGACAGTGGTGATTTAGCATCGGGCAGCGCAGGAAGAGATTTTTTTATTCCCGGAGCTATTCCAGTTGGGGGACAGGATGAAAGCCAGGATTTTGATTTTTCAGCGAAAGAAACACGACTAAATTTTAAATCAAAACATGAGCTAGACAATGGTGAAACACTAACAACCTATCTTGAAATGGATTTTCTATTAGCGCCTGGTGGAAATGAACGAGTGAGTAATTCTTATAATCCAAGATTGAGGCACGCTTTTTTCACTTACAATAAATGGCTTTTTGGTCAAACCTGGTCAACTTTTCAGGATGTAGGCGCATTACCGGAATCCGTTGACTTTCTGGCAGCTTCTGATGGCATCGTATTTGAGCGTCAACCAATGGTCAGATATACCAATGGTGCCTGGCAATTTTCGCTGGAAAACCCCGAAACAACCATTACCCCATTTGGTGGCGGTGCACGCATTGTTGCCGATGACAATAGCCTTCCTGATTTTGTTGCACGCTATAACCACAAAGCAGATTGGGGACATTTCACAGCTTCAACGCTATTCCGACAACTGGAATTTAGTGATGGGGCAAATGATGAATCGACTTCTGCACTCGGTATAAGCTTAACAGGCAAGATTAAACTCGCTGAAAAAGATGATATTCGTTTTAATTTAGCCACAGGTTCCGGCATGGGACGTTATGTTGGACTCAATACCTCTAATGGAGCCGTTATTGATGCAAACGGTGATCTGGAGGCTATCGACTCAACGCTTGTCGCAATAGCCTACCGACATTTCTGGAATAATCAATGGAGATCCAATTTTATTATTTCGGGAATAGACGTCGATAATGATATTGCTCTAACTGGCACTTCTGTAACCAAATCGGTGGATAGTTTTCAGCTTAACTTGCTGTACAGTCCGGTATCGAAACTCACTTTAGGATTGGGATTATTGAGTGCCAATCGTGAATTGGAAGACGGCTTGGAAGGCGACATGCAAAGACTTATTTTCAGCGCTAAATACGGTTTCTAAAACAAAGCTTATACCTTAAGCTGGCGTATTTCTCCCACGTCAGCTATTTTTTATTTATTGCTATGATGATCACTATGATGAATATCAAACTATAATACCCCTAATCATCATAATCAGTGTTTGTCAAAATTAATCCGGGTACTACCATATGGAAATTGAAAGTTTAGAAATATTCCAATATCTGACGACTTGTGAACCAATTTCGAAACTAGAGAAAAACATTCAACAAAGAATCGCGCTCAATATAGAGATTATTTATGCTAAGCAGGAGAGTTTAATTTTAGAACCTGGCAAACTAAATAACTGGCTATACTTAATTAGAAGTGGTGCGGTTGAACGAACCGAAAGCGATGGTTCGATTGTTGCTCAATTTGCAGAAAAGGATTTTTTTGGCCAGGCATCTCTGAGAAGAAAAGGTCGAGTTGAGCGAGCAGTAAAGGCCATTGAAAATACACTGCTATACAGGATCCCTGAAGAAATTTTCTTCGAACTCATTGGTTCAAACACCTATTTTCAATACTATTTTCAACCCGGGAGAATTAAAAGCAATAACCTTCAACTAAATCATTCAGGACGAACAGAAAACCTGAACTACACTCAAGTGAAATCACTATTACATGATCAACCAATGATGGTTGACCACAAAATAAACGTTGCCGAATGCGCCAGGATCATGCAAACGTCCGGTTCAACCTCTTTATTAATCACACAAAACGAAAAAGTCAAAGGCATTGTTACCGACCGTGCATTTTGTACTAAAGTTGTTGCCGATGATCTCTCACGCGAGAGTCCTGTTGGTTTGATCATGAGCGATCAATTATTAACCATTGACAGCCAGACAATCGCTTCAGAAGCACTACTTATGATGGCAAGACATAATATCAGGCATTTGCCTGTAACTTCAGAAGGTAGTGTAATAGGAGTACTCACAGCAACTGATTTGATTCATCGCCAGAGCAACAATCCTATCTACCTGATCAATCAAGTCTTTAAAGCAAAAACCGTCGAAAGATTGATGAAACATGCCGAACAAATCCCGCAGACTTTATGTCAAATGGTTAATAATGGACTCAATGCAAAAGATATTGCTTATTCAATTAGTTCGATTGGTCGAGCGATAAATCAACAACTTATCAAACTGGCAGAAGCTAAATTAGGGCCGGCGCCAGTTAAATATGCCTGGATAATTGCCGGTTCATTAGCACGCAACGATCAAACAGCCCTTTCTGATCAAGATAATGCCATCATTTTAAGTGACGAATACGATGATGATTTACATGGAAATTACTTCATGCAATTGAGTCAATTTGTGTGTGATGGTTTGAATAAATGTGGTTACATTTACTGTCCGGGAGAAGTAATGGCCAGCAATAATAAGTGGCGACAACCTTTATCTGTCTGGAAAAATCACTTTAATCGATGGATAATCACTCCAGAGCCTAAAGCCTTAATGTATGCCAGTATATTTTTTGATCTAAGATGTATTTACGGAGAAGAAAGCCTCATCAATGAACTCAACAGCTATGTTGCTGAGCTAATTCCTGAGAATAAAATGTTTTTGAATTATATGGCTGCAAATTCCCTGCATAACACCCCCCCTCTTGGATTATTTAGAAGTTTCATACTAGACAAACAAGGCTCTGAAGAAAAAGCGCTAAACTTAAAAAAACGTGGTGTTGTACCGATCACTGATCTGGCAAGAGTTTATGCACTATCTTGCGGAGCACATTCAATTAATACACAGGAGCGATTAGAAACAGCCTATCAAAACGGAAGCTTAAGTAAACCTGGACTCATGGATTTATCAGATGCCTTTGAGTTCCTTAATTTTATTCGACTAAGTCACCAGGCAAAACAAATTGAGAAGGGAAAAACAGCTGATAACTATTTGCCTCCAGAAGAATTATCTTCATTGGAACGTCGTCATTTAAAAGATACTTTTGCGCTGGTTAGAACCTACCAAAACGCCATGGAAGCTCGTTATCAGAGCGGACTGCTGGGATAACAAATGTTGTCCTTTTTAGATAAATTTCTGCGACAACAAAAAGATAAATCAAGCCTTAATGAGGCCGAACTGAGTCTATTAACTAATTATTTAAAATTACCCCAGCCCACGAAAAACAGTTCACTTAAAGATGTTGAACTGGTCGCTGTAGATTTTGAAACAACAGGACTAAAATCAAGTAACAGCGAAATTATCAGCATGGGTTTTTGTCCCATCCATAACAACGTTATTCGTCTTGCAGACTGCCATCATTTTGTTATTAAAACCAGACAAACGCTCAGTAGCGAAAATGTTGCGATCCATGGTCTGACAGATGATCACATCAAACTTGGACTATCACCCGACGTCGCTTTATGTAAATTTCTTGAACTGACAAAAAACAGGGTTATTATTGCTCACTATCATCAGATTGAGCGAGATTTTATACAAAAATTAGCCAGACAAGTATTGGGTAGACCAATTCCGCTAAGTATTATAGATACATTCTGGATCGCCAAACAAATGATGGAACGAAGAAATCAGGTAATAACTGATAAATCATTGAGGCTATTTAACTTACGCAAGAATTATAGATTACCCAACTACAAAGCACACAATGCACTTGAAGATGCGATTTCAACAGCAGAATTATTCTTAGCTCAACTGGCATCTATGAACACAAGTTCAGATCAGATTATCCTTAAAGATTTAGGATTATTTAACTACAAAACATGAGACTGGACTGTTCTTAAAAGATAGCACAGTTTTTAACATAGGGTAGCCATAAGTTCCTACCTGCAAGAAGAACAAGCAAACTGTCTTTAAATATTTTAATGCACTTTACTTCAAACTAACTCTTCCAAATTAACATTTGATAACAGTATAGATATTTCTGTAGCTGGTTGTGGTCTACCAAAATAATAGCCCTGACCAATTTCACAATTATTGCTTTTTAAAAACTCCATTTGTTCTTCTGTTTCAATTCCTTCCGCTACAACTTTTAGATGAAGTTTATGTGCCATTGCTATGACCGCAGAAGTGATTGCCATATCACTCTTATTAAAAGGGATGTCTTTTACAAATTCTCTATCGACCTTCAACACATCAACAGGAAATTGTTTTAAATAGCTTAGTGAAGAATATCCGGTTCCAAAATCATCAATAGCTAAAGTTAAACCAAGCCGTTTTAGTCGATGCATGGTATCAATGGCATTTTGAATATCGTCCATTAACATGCTTTCAGTGATCTCCATTTCGAGATATTTGCTTTCTATTTGTTTTTCATTTAATATTTTCTTAATACAAGACTCTAACTCTGGATCATTAAATTGGCGGGCAGATAAATTAATTGAAACCTTTATTTCATGATGACAAACCTCATTCCACAAATATGCCTGTTCACAAGCCATTCTAATGATCTCTTCGCCCAATGGTACTATCAAACCAGTAGCTTCCAATGCATCTATAAAAACATACGGCAGCACAAACCCACGTTTAGGACTATTCCACCTAATTAAGGCTTCTACTCCAATAATTACTCCGCTTTTCAAATCAACTTGAGGTTGGTAATAGAGTTCAAATTCATGTCTGTCTACTGCAAGACGTAAATCATTTTCAAGCTCTAAAAATTCCTGTGCTTCAATATTCATCGATTCAGTATAATAGTGATAATTATCACGTCCCTTATCTTTTGCTTTATACATCGCCAGATCAGCATTGCGTAAAATTGTTTCTGGATCCCGGCCATTTTCAGGAGCAATTGCTATACCTATACTGGTTGTAATTATGATTTCTCGTCCATTTAAGTTAATAGGATATTTTAAATTTTTCATTATTTTTTTAGCAACACTTGTTGCATTAAAATCATCATCCAGATGGTTTAATAAAATAGTAAATTCATCGCCTCCAAGACGTGCAACAGTATCACTCTCTCTGACGCAGTCAGTAAGCCTTCTGGCAACCTCTGTTAATAATTTATCACCTTGCTCATGTCCCATCGAATCGTTAATGCGTTTAAACTGGTCAAGATCAAGGAATAATACTGCAAAGTTTGTTTTTTCACGTCGATGTTCTGAAAGCGCATGTAAAATTCTATCCATAATTAATCTGCGATTGGCAAGATCGGTTAACTCATCATATAAAGCATTTTTGGTGAGTGCTTTTTCGCGTATTATAACTTCACTTTCTAACCTTTCTAACTGGCCTGTTAAATCAATTGCTATATCGCCCAGATTATCAATTTCATCTTTTATAAATAAATTACTGGTTTTTCTGGATAATACATTCTTAACTTGCTCAAAATGCCCAGTTGCCAGCATGGGCAGGCTATTAGATAAGGTTGTGATGCGGCGTATGGGTTTCCACGTAGACAAGACAATAAAGAGCACCGTAACCAAAATACCCAGAAGCGCAGTAATAATTGCTTGAGAAACTCCTGTACGAATTTGTTCGCGACTCGATGTTATATCATTTATTAAGACTAAATATGCCGGATAAGTAGAATTTTCATTCTCAAGTGAAAGAAATCGGACATTCAGATCTCTCGAGTTTTTCGTTAGATAATTATTCTGTTTTTTTGCAATTTCCAGCTTAATATTTCTTGACAGTTCTAATAGATAATCAAAGTTAGTTTCTGCAGTTGTAAGGCCTATTATATTAGCACGCCATTTTGGTAAGATTTTTTCTTTTGGATTGTTTATCAAACTGTAAACTTCAAACTGCTTGACTGAAATAATACCGGTATTTGCACCACTTACACTCTTTAGTTTTAATAACCATTCAGCAACTGATTGAGAAACAATCAACACAAATACTTCACCATTTTGTCCGAGAATAGGAGAAGCCAGATAAAAACTACATTCAGTACCACAAAAAAATCCATTGGCAGGTAATTGTGATTGTATGACTTGATGAAAAAGATCTTGAGTCGAAGATTCAAACTTCTCACCCCATGTTCCTAAAATATTTCCGTCTGGCGCAATTAATTTTGCTCCTTGCAACTCGAATAATATCTGAATATGCGGCCAGTTTTGATCCAGTGAAATTTTGATAGTGTTAGAGCCAACTTGAGTATCAGAAAAGAATGACAATATTTCTACAAAACCTTCCAGACGCTGATAAACTTGTTCAATTAGTTTATCACTTACATTTTTCTGCTGTTTCAAAAGCCGTGCTTGTTGTGTAACAAACTGCTTATCCAGACTGTTATAGGTTATTACAGATATAAAACCATTTATGGCAAATAATATTAAACTAACAACAATTACAATTTTCCATTTAATACTGACAAATCGTATCTTTTTTGCTATCGGTTTTACATCTGTTACATCAGTTTCCCCCATTGTCAGCTTATCCTTTAAAACCGATAGGACAACATTACACTAAACAAACGCCAGTCTTTTTTTGTTGCGAATGGATTAGGGTTATTTTGTCTGTCTAATGTTGCTGTACCATTAATATCTTGTACTTCCATCACTAACATCCAGTTGTAGTTAGGTAGCCATTTCAGCCCAAATGACGTATGTTTCGCAAAAACCAAATGGTTAGGCTGTCCTGTTTCCATGCTAAATCTTTCTCCTTTTTTGTCCTTCTTATCAAGGTAAAATCCTTCATTACGGACGTATATCGACCAGTTTGTATTTAAAAGATATTGCACCTGAAGATACCAGGATTTTGACGGTCGTGTATTTGTAAACAGGGGCTGTAGATCAAAGTCCATATCCAGAAACATAAATTCAGATGTAATAAGAAATAATTCACCCGCATAATCTATAGAAATGACATCGAAATCCATATCGATTTTACCACTTGAAAATGGTGTGTTAATTCCTGAACGGTAGTTTAATTCAGCATTTACACTTGAAAGAGCAAAACTCCAGCTTTGATCGTTAAGAGCGTAACTGATTCTAGCCTGATTAATTTTTTCATTATGAAAATTTCCATCAAAATCATTACCGAGTAAAGCTGATTCTGTATCGCTATCAGTCCTTGCGTGCCCAGCCCCTGCTTCTAACAGAATTGTTCCATGATTAGCTCTAAATTCACCGTAACCAATGAATCCATCAGAAGATAACTGAAAATCTCTGACAGCATCAAAATATATTGTCTGAGGTGCAAAAATTGAAGGTCGACCAAAAGCTACATCACGAGTTTCATTGTAAAATCCCAATAAATTTTTAACTCGCCCCACACGAAGCCCCAACTGACTTGAAGAGCTTACCGGTGCTTTATATTCTAGAAAAAGATAATCCAAATCGAGATCTCCATCAACTTCCTGACCTGTAATACGAGAAATGATTTGTGAAGATAAACGTAGCTTTGGTGAAAACCGTTTGCTAACATTAAAACCCACTTCTGAAAATTCAAAAGTTCCTGATTCACTATCACCATAAAAATTATTATTATCGGTATAAATGAATCCCTGGCTTATAAATCCATTAAATCTAATGGTGTCATCAGCCTTAACTGTTCTTGATAAGATTAGGCAAAGTATGAGGGTAATGCATAGCAATGTACGTTGAATTAAGACAGGAAATTCAAATTTAGAATTAATTATAACATTTTCCATACTCATTCAACCTCTAGTTTTTTAACTTGCTCATCCAACAAGTTTGTAGGAACATAACCAATAGAGCCTACAGTTTCTGCCACCCTTTCTTTCATTTGTTGAATATTTTTAACCACTATTGGAGCATCTCCTGTACCTGAAAAAACCTGTTTATCCCAGCTTCTCCTAAGTTGATATGGAAAAAATCTTAATTGACTTTTTGTGAATTTCTGATGTATGGCATTTCTATCTGCTAAAACAAATACTGTTACAGCAGAGCCATCAGGCCACACCTGCAAGTGCATAGAAAACATCGCCCTTAATGTATTTCTATTTAATTTGAATTCTGGTGTTTGGGAATGACTGACAACCGATATTTCATTTTGCTTTGACAACGAAGCACCATGTGATAGAGATATACAACCACAGGTTAACAGAAGAAAAGATAAAATTGTTCGTGTTAATAAATTAATGCCTACACCCCTTCGTGCTATTTTTGGAAGAAGACTTTACAGGTTAACTTTTATTAAAATATCAATATATGATAATTAAAAGGAGCATTTGTTTCAAAAAATATTGTTTAATTTAATTTGAACTTAGCAACCTTACTGACTGATTTCTATAAAATTGTTTTTCGCCTGGATTTAATTTCTAGTATGACTAGTTTTATAGCAAAGGATCGCTAAAAGGGTGAATGAATAGATGTGAAGAGTTGTTATTTTAAATTATTAAAAATTTCTACATGATATGCACCACTCTATGAAGAAATACATTATAGGAATTATAAAGCACCCGGGACGTTTTATTTTTATCACATAATAATGCAATTATTCTGGTTAAACTGTATTCAGAATTAGACAAGTATTGAAAATATTCACCACAAAAGACATTGCCTGTCTCGTGTGCACAACGAATGCTTTGGTTAGAGCCTGTCCCATGAGTACACTAACTACTTTGGGAACTGGCTTCATAGTAGCCAAGCGATGGTATCTCCGTATGCCTCCAGAAACATTAAAATGTCTTAAAATGTCACACAATGTCTTGATAAAATAGCGATTAGGGGTATATAGCCCTAATCATTCAACAAATTCAGATTTAACCAGGGCTCTCTTGAAAACATGGGCTGCATCCCCATTCCCTTCATCTATTGGCTTATATAAATCTGGACAAGGTTATCCGACCTTCGATAAAAAGCAGTCGGAAGACTACTTTAAACGAGTCAATAAACGGGTAAAAAACACCATCACAGATATTATTGATAAATGGAACTTAGCCGGATTGTATCGTGATTGAATGATTAAAACCGGAGCAGTCACCTGATAGAAAAAGTTTTTTTTACTATTTTTATCCCGAATTGGGGTTATTTGACAATTTCTGTATCCGGTTTAGTCAGTACAAAATTCTGAGTTTTAGTTCCTTTATCCAAACGCATAACGTTTTTATGGATCACTCTCTGTAAGCAGATCTCCACTAGCGTTGTCGAGTTAGGTTTAAGAACTTTATCCAGTAAATCCTTTGATGCACTAATTTCACAGGGAAGATAATGAACAAAGCCATTATCAGGTCGCGGCTCAATTCTGAACCCCAGTCGTTGTGCCCCTTTGGTTGCATCCCGTATTGTCTTACCTTTTTCATCGATTACTTTTTCCGTGCCTTTCATAATATCGTAGTTGAAGAAATAGGTGATCGTTTCTGGACTAACCCGGTTTCTCTGTTTATCGACAAAGAACCCTTGTGGTAACAAATTAGGATCGCTTTTAATACCAGCAGTTAGAATAAGATCAAAATCTTTTACTGGATGTCCTGCTTGATCATGAAGCTTAAATACCACCATTGAGTATTTATCCCGAATAAAATACCTATCTGAAAGCAGTAAATGTTTTACAGTTTCTAATTTTTGTTTGATTTGGATCTGACTGGTTTCCAGTTCAAATTGTTTGGTGAGTTTATTATATTCAACCTTAGTTTTTATCCCGATACAAGCAAGGATTGAATCGACCGTTTCCTGACTCTTTTTATCCCTGGTGCCTTTCTTAACACTTTTCATAATACCCATGACATTACCAGAATGGGATTTTGATGTGATAATTCTTAATGCTGTTTGTGGAGCTTCCTGTAAATGCTTAAGAGCTAGATTTGGCGCTTTCCAATCAGGGTCGTTCTTTTTCTTTTTAATGTTTTTAATTGGTTCTTGCTGTTCCAGGCGAATGTGTCTCCCTTGCAAATTAGCAGCTGCAACTCGAACTACACCATCAGAACCACTTTCACCTGTATAAGAATTTATATTGTCGTAAAGTGCATGATCGATACTTTGACCCGTTAAAACGAATGGAAAAACACCTTTGACTCCAATTTTATTTTCATCCGTTGCTATCCATTCTGTATTTAATTGCCATCCACCTTCACTGCCAAGTTCTAACCAATCCAATACACCCTGGCCGGGTTCGACACCACCAAACCATGACTTCATACGACTTAACCTGCCTTTACCTAACTGGGCCAGAGCCGAGCCATAATTGGCTGGCGCTAACATGATTAAGTGGCTCATTGGACAAACACCACTTTTAGCATTACGAAGATAGTACCTGTGCCACCAATCCCTGACGACAGGTCCGCCAGTGGAATGGGTAATACACACAAAGCGAATGTTATTTTTTATGAGTGTGGAAAGTTGGTCTTGAACGGCGGCTTCAAAGGCTACCGAAATATCTGGCAGACGTACTTCGTCGTGAAAACTAATGTAACGTCCCAAATAAATTTCCTGTACCGAAACATCCATTCCAGAGGTGCTTGCTTCTGTTTTCAGTCGCTCAGGCAATCCACCATAGGTATCTGTATTAGTTACACTCCAACCATGTACAAACACCAATACAATTTTTTTCTTAGTCATTGGAAATCTCCTTATTTTTAGCGCATAGAATGCGAGAACTAACTCATGTGCATATAGGATCCGTTAATCCGAATATATACCCGTGATACCTGGAAATGCGGGTATATATGTTGATAAATCAGCTCTCAAGAATTGTTTATTTCAATGATAGGTCGTCAGGAAGATCTATTATCCCTAGATACGGTAAAGCATATCCGTTTTATTTCCTGTATACCTATACAGCAATAATAGCGTAAGATCAAATCTATTTAGGAATGGAAAATAAGATTAAATTAGCTTACATCTTGTTCTTCTTGAAGTTCGAGATCCGTGGTTCTCGCTTCACTGAATAAAGGTGCATATCCTTGATTTGATATAGCTTAAGTCTGTTTATTTTAAAAAAACCCTGGGAGAAAAATACCCTCCCAGGGCTAACCCCGTATTTTAAAAAGAGCCGGTTGAATTGACAGAACCAGAGCTCGGAGTTGTAACGCTATTATTAGCTCCTCCCTGCCAGACCACTGCTCCTAAGTCACGTTTAATACACTTCCATTGGATATTAGTACTGGCTGGCAAATTACTGATAGTGCCTGTCCAGGTGGGGTAGTTAGTGGGGTCGAGTTTAATTGCATTTGCAGTATTATCAGTATTAACTAGTTGTGAAGGGCCGGCAGGAAAAGATGCAGATGTAACCTGTGCAGTTTGTCACGATTCTGAAGATCAAATTGAAGCAATTGCTCAGTTTTCTTCATCAGGACATAAATATGGTGAATTTGTTACATATGCAGGTGGGCGACAAGGTTGTTATCCTTGCCACTC
>JBFFIY010000032.1:0-40941 GCA_041556195.1 Enterobacterales bacterium | reverse complement strand
CCAAAGACTTTATCTTTGATATTAACCCCTACACGACGAGAAGCGGTTAATAAAGCCGCCAATACTACGATAGCAGTACCATGTTGATCATCATGAAATACGGGTTTTGGAATTCGGCTAATCAATTCTTCTTCAATTTGAAAACATTCAGGCGCTTTGATATCTTCAAGTAGAATAGCCCCAAATGAAGGGGATATGGCTTCTATAACTTCAATTAAACGTAGCGGATCCTTTTCTTTGATTAGAATTGGTACACCGGAAACCCCCGCCAGTTCTGATAAAATTGCTGCCTTGCCTTCCATCACCGGCAATCCGGCTTCTGGACCAATATCTCCCAAACCTAATATTGCCGTTCCATTGGTTATAATAGCAACAGTATTTTGTATGTTGGTATAATCCTTGATTTTTTCCGGTGTTTTCTCAATGGCCTGACATACCCGGGCCACACCTGGCGTATAAATATCTCTTAATATTTCTAAAGAGCTGATTTCAATTCTTGAACTTGTATGAATTTTGCCACCTTTATGGCGATTGAATACACGATCTGAATTACCAATAATTTTTGTATCAGTTAAGGCGTTGATCTCATTTGTCAACTTCGCCATTTCAAAGGAATCATCATATTCTATAGTGATTTCCCAAATGGTATCTTTATCAAGACGACGTACTGCATTAAGACCTTCCACAGTTATCCCAAAACTACCAATAACCGTCAGTACTTTGGCCATATTACCCGGTTGGTGCGGTGCTTCTACCAGTAAAATCTCGACCACTCTCATATTTTTGTCTCTTTTTGTTGCTTCTTTGCAAGAATATTTTTGTTCATATAACTTCGAGCTTAAAAGGTTATTTGTTCGCTCTTAACATGTTGTTAATTTGATCTTAGCAGGTTATTTAACAATTGGGCGTCGGTATTGCAGAACGTTTATGTATTGTGCGCTGATATTGTTTGATAATTGTTTCTGCCGCCTGTTCAGGCACTGTTTTTCCTTCCAGAAAATCATCAATATATTGATAACTAACACCTAAACGAACTTCATCTAATGCCTGTGGATCAAGTTCTTCAAGATCGGCTGTTGCTGGTTTATTGTAAATATTCTCAGGTGCTCCCAGCTCTTTACACAGCGTTCTTACTTGTCGCTTATTAAGGCCAAATAAGGGAGTTAAATCCACGGCACCATCACCATGTTTGGTATAAAAGCCCATAATAGCTTCTGCTGAATGATCGGTTCCAACTACCAGGCCTCCAACTTTATTAGCTATGGTATATTGAACAATCATGCGCATTCTGGCTTTCACATTACCCTTAACAAAATCTTCATGGTTATGGCCATTAGTTTGAAAATCGTTGCCTTCCATCGCCTCATCGACTGCCAGTTTGATGTGATCGACTTCTGTGGCTATATTTACTGTCACTACTTTATCCGCTTGAATGAATTGAAGCGCCTGTTGGGCATCATCTTCATCCATTTGTACTTTATAGGGCAATCTCACCGCTATAAACTGGTAGTGTTCACCTGTTTCTTCTCTTAACTGTTCAACGGCAAGTTGCGATAAGCGACCTGCGGTGCTGGAATCTACTCCCCCACTAATGCCTAACACTAGATGATGAACCTGAGACTTAAGCATGAGTTGTTTAATAAACTCAACACGGTTTTGGATCTCGGCCATGACATCAATGACCGGTTTAACCTTCATTTCTTGAACGATATCTTGTTGCTTCATAAAACTCTCTTAAGTAAATCAACCTCAACTCGGGATAAGCCAGGCCTCTCAATACAGTGATTTTCGTTCCTTTCTGCGTTAAATTCACTCAAAATAGCCAGCTATTTGTTCGTGAATTTGCCTTGCCAGGCACAAAAATCCCAATATTGAGCCAATTAATCAACATGTACAAAATTTCAACAGTTGTTACTTGTTGAAATTTAATCTGTTTAATATAATTAGATGACCTATCTTATCCCGAGTTGAGGTTAAATTAGGTATTTCTTAAAAAACAGGGGTATCCTATACGTACATTGTATATATAAACTCTAACAAGACTATATGGCTAAAACTGGCTCTAAAATAGGGATTATGGGTTCTGCTTTTAATCCCCCCACCAGAGGACATGAAGATCTTCTCAAACAAGCTATTGAAAGCTTTGATAAAGTCTTCCTTATCCCAAACTATTGCCATGCTTTCGGCAAAGAAATGCTCGATTACCCGACCCGATGTCTGCTGGTTCAGGAATTTCTTGATGATATTCAATTACCTAATTGCAAAATATTGATGGTTGAACACCTTCTTTCAAAAATATACAGTTCACCAAATCACATCAATCAAGAGCAACCTGTTTATACCTATAATTTACTTGATTTTCTCTCTAAACAATACCCCAATGATCAATTACATTTCATTTTAGGGCCTGATAATGCTAAAAAGGAAAATTGGCAAAAGTTTCATCGCTATCAGGAAATAGAACAAAGATGGGG
This sequence comes from Enterobacterales bacterium, assembly GCA_041556195.1. Classification (GTDB taxonomy): domain Bacteria; phylum Pseudomonadota; class Gammaproteobacteria; order Enterobacterales; genus 21-14-all-40-8. Next base: position 38,467 of record JBFFIY010000032.1, on the reverse strand, counting down.
TTTATTCATGGGACAAGAAAACATGCCCGTTAGAAGTACCCTTATCAGAGACAAAATACATCAAAATTTACCCTTTTCTGACTTAACAACACCCAGTGTTTATCATTGGATCCAAGCTCTTCAGTTATATACCCGTAATCAATGAAGATGCAGGATTTCAGAGTGCTTGAGCTTTCTCAATTCGAAGCGTATTGAAGATTAATGGTTATTCCCTTATGATTCAATACAACAAAGAAGTGAGGAAGCTCAAGCACTTCTACGATGGGTTTAAAATCACTTTATGCTTTGTTATTGCTTTTGCTAAGGGAGTAACCATGAGCTTCAATCAATGCCGCGCCTAAAGCGATTTTAATTCCCACTGAAACCTGCATCTTCATTGATTACGGGTATATAAGGATTAACAACGATTATGTCCAAAACCATCAGCTTTGATACAAATGACGTACAGATCCTGAAGTCAGAAATTAAGTACAAGGGCTTTATTAAGGTAGAGGAAATGACTCTTAAACACCGACTTCACCAGGGCGGTTGGACTTCCACTATACAGCGTGAGTTCATAGATAGAGGTGATGCGGTCGCCGTTTTAGCTGTCGATCTTGCGACTCAACAGGTGGTGCTTACCAGACAATTTCGAGTAGGAGCAATACACAGTTCAAATCCCTGGTTATTAGATGTTATTGCAGGCATGATCGAAGAAAATGAAACTGCACAGCAAGTAGCGGTTAGAGAATCCCAGGAAGAAGTAGGTGGTGAAGTTGAACTCATCCACAAAATAGGATGCTATTTTGGTTCGGCTGGAGCCTGTTCAGAACAAACAACAATTTATTTAGGCTTAATTGATTCTAAAACAGTTCCTGAGTATTCAGGTAATCCTCATGAAACTGAAGATATCGAAGTAGTTAAAATATCCATAGATGAATTATTTAATCTACTCAAACAAGGTGAAATTCATTCAGCATCATTATTAATAGGTACTCTATGGTTACAAAACAATATAAAGCAGCTCACCCCCTTGATTAAAACCGATTGGGATATTAGCTAACCTGAACTCGGAATAGATAAATTTAGATGTTTAAATCTAAATAAGCCTGGTAGCGTTGGCGAATTTCTCGCACATAATTAACAGGTTCCTGACCACGACAATAACCAAATCGAGCTTTTTTATAATATTTTGGCTGGCTAAGTAATAACATGGCCTGTTCGACATTATCAAACCACACATTAGGATCTAATCCTTTTTGCCGAGCTAATTTCCGAGCATCGCGCACATGACCTGTTCCTGCATTAGTAAGCGGCCAGTGTCATCCATAATCTTTCCTGAACTGGTAGTTTGGCATCAAATCGCTCTCGTACCCAATGTAGATATTTTACACCAGCATGCAACCCCTGTTCTGGTTGCGTGAGTTTATCGAAGCCCAGACTATCTGCAGTGCGAGGCAGTACCTGCATTAATCCCATTGCGCCAGCAAAAGATTTGGCTTTGGGATTAAAGCGACTTTCCTGATACATTTGTGCGGTGATTAACCTCCAGTCAAAATAATACTGTTTGCTTAGAGGTTTTGAAATATGATCATAAGGAGATAATTTTGTTAGATCAGTTAATCGATTAGCCGTATATTTTTTTAATCGTTTTTTATTTTTAAAAAACTTACTTTTAGTCACGTTATAAAACAAACCACGATATTCTTTTTTAATAAACTGATTATTTTTCTCTCTTAACAATGGGTTGTTTTTGCGGGTCAACCAGCCCCATGGCATTTCATTTTTTAATGTTAGTGGTGCAATGATTTTTGTTCTGAAATTTTGTTCAATGCTAATAAGATGGCTATCGGCTACGGTTAAATCAATCTCTTCAATAGCAACTTTTTCGATTAGCATTTCTGTCGTCAATGATTCATCAGCTGCAACCAGTTCAAAACGTACACCTTGTTTTCTAAGTTGTTGCAGGTGCTCCCAAAAGGCACTCGACTTTCTGACAACAATTGTTCTCCCGGCTAAATCTTCCAAACGACTAAGTGTAGGACTATCTTTATGAGAGACTATCAATTCATCGACATAACTATAGGGTTTAGAATATTCAACCTCTTCAAAATACTGTCTTTCATCGGTAACACTTAATCCAGCGGCAATTAAATCCCCCTTGCCCTGAAGCAGATAATCAGTTAATTCAGAATGAGTGGGTGCAACGACTACTTCCAGGTGCAAATTATTATCTTGAGCAATTTTTTTGACAAGCTCATACTCGAAGCCCATCAGTTCACCTCGCCACATAAAATAAGTTTCTGGACTATTACGAGTAATTAAACGCAGTACCTTTTTTTGTCTGATTTGCTTCCAATCACCTGTATAGGTAGCATCTTTTGTCATCGTCAATTGATAACGCAGTAGAAATTTATTAATACTTTTTAGTAAAAACGGATTATTTTTTCTCACGGCCCATGCGATAGGCTGGGATTTTTTTAAAGTATAAAGTGTTTTTATGTCATTACGATAACTGTTAATTGATTTCAATAAATTACTATCAATAACCCCAAACTCAAATTCACCTTTAGATATTTTATCTATATATGCTTCATGGCTAAGCTCCAGTTCTGTTGACTTAATGGATAATTGCTCAACTTTAGCCTGCAAACCAATCAAATTCTCTTCGAAGCTGGTACCTGTCTGATAGGTAATGCTCTTTCCAGAGAAATCATTCTTATCCTTTATTTTTTTGTGTTTTGAAGAACTGACTATTAACTCATCTACATATAAAAACGGTTGTGTAAAATGAACTCTTTTGGCTCTTTCGGAGGTTATATACCCGTGATACCTGGAAATGCGGGATTTCAGAGCTTCAGTGGGAACCCAGGTCAAGGCGTCGCTCGTAGAGAATGACTGGTCATTTTCAAGAGCGACAACGAAGGACTGGTTTTCCACTGAAGCTCCCGAAGGGTAAGCCAATAAGCGCCCATCTTCTTCGTTATGAAAGCTGGATTTAGAATAACTAATACTGCACTTTCAAGCCTCGAATATGGACGCTTCTTGACTTGCTGAAACCTGCATTTCCAAGTATCACGGGTATAGTGGTATTACGGGCTATAATGTCACCAAAACCATTTTCAAGAAACTCAAAAAGCTCAAAACGATTTTTTACTAACACCCACTTTAACTTAAGGTTAAGGCTGTTGGCATAAAGTTCTAATTTATGGGTAAAATCATTTTGTGGGATCCCTGAGCGTGGTAGTGAAAAATTATTTTCCCAATCTAAAGCAAGAACGCGTAGAAAACCGCGATTTTTTATGATATTTAAATCTTCCGTAGATTTTAATGGGTTGTTGACTGCTATTTCGCCTGGCTGTGTTCTAAGCTGCTTTATAACCGGCGTTAGTTGCACTGGAGAAGTTTGATTTTTTAACTGGTGATGACTGCTTTCTTTAACAGCCACTACATCAGGTTCATCTTGTGATTGAAAGCCCGATAATAAGATTAAAATTTGAACAAAGAAGAAATATTTTTTGAATCTACTCATGGGTATATTCTTTATTGTATTAATAGGAATGTTCCAATGTAGTTTTATTGTGGAAAGCACTCTTGCTTCTTGATGGATTTTAGACTTAATTTCAGAAGATGTTTTAGAACCCTTTAAAACATAAGCCTACCATTATCTGGGTTTTCAATTCAAGAAATTATATCTGTCGTCGTCGTCATCTACATTCTTTGCTAACTCAAGTTCAATCGCTATCAGATCGTTTACAAGTCTTATTGGTGAATTCTCATCAACCATAAATTTTACACCATACAGACTTCCAGCCATAGTTTCCCGGCGATATCGTAAATCTATGGGAAGTTCAACTATCGATATGCAAACTTCACCATTCAGGTATTGAAAACTAATCGTACAATTTTCGATATCATGAACTGGATTAAGATTATATAAGGCCATGCCATTTCGATGGAAGTTAACCGAAGTTAGCAGTTGATGTTTCCTGGCATTAATTAGCCTGTATCACTGAAATTTTTACTACATAAATACCTTTTTGAATCTCTTTTTTCCTCTTTCGATAGACTAGTCATAGTAATCCTTTTGTTCATTTTTATATTCTATCATGAGAATTTCAGCCCTTTTTTTATGAATTCTTTTACATCAAGACCATATTTACCATTAGGCAATTCATGGGCGATTCTATAAATTTGGTTATTTCTATCCGTTGCCCCATGGTGCAAATCAATAATACATTGGCGTTGAGCTTGTTTATCTGAATCTAAGACTATGATAATTCTTGGTTTGAGCTTATTTTTTGGATTACTGGAAAGAATAAGTCCAACTTCACCATTGGTCATTTCTATAATAGAGCCTGGTGGATAAATACCAATACATTTAATAAATTCTTCAGCCAATTTTTTATCAAACTGAACACCTCGACATTTATAAATTATATCAAGTGCTTCCATTGAGGCTCGACCATCGTCATAACAACGTTGGCTGGTAATCGCATCGTAGGTATCAGTCAGAGAGACAAGCTGAGCATGATAGGGTATTTGATGTCCTTTAAGGCCACGAGGGTAACCTTGGCCATTGAGCCTCTCATGATGATTATATGCAACATCAATAGCTGAATGTTCACTTTGAGGTAATGACATCAAAAGGTTTCTACCCAAAAGTGGATGCTCTTTCATCAACCTGAAGTCTTCTTTAGTAAACTTTGATGTTTTATTGAGCACTTCTAAAGGGATACTCGCTTTGCCCACATCATGTAAAAAAGCGCCCAGACCAATCATTCTAATTTCACCTTCATGATGTCCCAGGTGTCTGGCAAAAGCGACTGATAATATGCAAACATTGATAGAATGTTCTGCGGTATATTCATCTTTCTCTTTTAACTTGGTTAACCAAAGTAAAGCATCATTATTTCTCATGATGCTGTCTACAATATTATTAACAACTTCCCGAGTTTGGTTCATGTTAATTACCCGACCAATTCGGATCCCATCCATAATACTGTTAACTGTAGATCTGGCAAATTGATAAGATCCCGTTGCTTCAAGCATTTCTTTTCTGACAGAAATTTTATTAATATAGTGAATTTTATACTTTGCGGAAGGTATGTGAGTGGCTCTACGTGGTACTTTTTCTTCTTCGATTTGTTTATTGGCGGTCTTACTTATTGAATTAGTTGACTTTGCAGCAATATTTTCTTCATATGTTGTATCAATATATACATATTCACACTGTCGAATAAACTCATCAATCTCTCGCCTGGAATGAATGGTAAATCCCTGTAGTAAAAAATCAGTTTCAAGCCATGGGCGATCAAGACGAACAACGTTCATCCCTATTTCTAGTTCATTTACCGGTATTTGGATTTCCTTATGTTCGGTATACATAAAAGCTCCATAAAGGCCCCTCAAAACAAACGACTCTAAGAGATACTATAGTACATTATTTCAAAAAAGTTAAGATTCCTTAATATATATAACTTAGTCAGCTAACAAGCTTATTTTTAGGGAAAATCCATTATTTAGATCATGGTTTATATGCCCGTAATCATTCAATTTATTAACTAACCTGGACTTGGTTTAACTATTTTGAAGATGCTTTAGTTATCAGAATTTTTGCTTAATATAGCTCGAACCCTTTCCAGATCTTCAGTTGTATCAATACCTGTTGGTGGTATTTTTTCAGCTACCGATATCTGAATTTTGTAACCTTTGGCTAACACCCTTAGTTGTTCAAGTTTTTCCAGGTTTTCAATAGCTGCTACAGGCCATTGACTGAATTGCTTAAGAAAACCAGCTCTATAAGCATAGATCCCAATATGGCGCAGAAACTGAGAAAAATATGTTTTATTGAGCTCAGATGTTTTATCCCGGTCAAAAGGGATGGGAGAGCGACTAAAATAAATGGCTGCACCCTGTTCATTGATAATGGTTTTTACTGCATTGGGATCATTGAGTTCTTCGATAGAATTTATAGGAGAAGCTAAGGTTGCCATATGTACATCTGTTTGTTTATCCAGTAATTTTGCGACTTGTAAAATATTTTGATGGGGTATTAACGGCTCATCCCCTTGAACATTGACAATTATTGCATCTTCATCAATAGCACAGATATCGACAACTTCTGCCAGTCTATCGGTGCCTGATTGATGTTTAGATGAAGTCATACAAACTTCTGCGCCAAAGCCCTGGACAGCCTGTTGTATACGAACATCATCTGTCGCAATAATGACACGCTCAGCTCCGCTTTCTGCCGCTTTATCCCAGACTCTTTCAATCATGGGTTTCCCATGGATATCCAGAAGAGGTTTGCCCGGCAAACGCGTTGATTGATAGCGAGAAGGAATAATCACTATAAATTTCATTAGCTTATCTCTGTTAAATTTATTGTATGGTTTTAACCTGAAATCTGTTTAAAAATTTTCACCACAAAGGTCACGAAGAACACGAAGAAAAATAAAAAACACTAAGAATTATTGGCAAAATAGTTATTTAAACCAACCCAATTTAACTATTTACCAATTTTTCCTCCTGCAAAATCAGCATACCGTACATCCTGTACATATTAGCGATTTATAATAAAACATCGTACTCTTCATGCTCTTCGTACCCAAAGCACTCACTCCGCTCACAGGGCAGGCTCTGGTGAGTAAAATATCTTTTTCGTTTATCCATAACTGAGGTTAATTAGTTAAATGTACTCTATTGGCTTTATTCAATTGACTTTCTTCAACTGGCTTTTTTTCAATTGAAAGTCAAGCTGCTGAAAAAATTCATTTGGCAAATTGGCAGAAACTTTTAAATAATAGCAATTTTTGAGCTTGAGTTGTTTCATTTTAACCGCATCTTTTTCAGTAACAATAATCGGTAAATCATCCACAGGAAAATCATCTTTTTGAAAAACATGATGATCGGGAAAAGAATGTTCTAATGCCAAAGCGCCTAATTGTTTTAATGTCTTAAAAAATCTTTTTGGATTACCAATACCGACACAGGCATGTACTTTTCTGTTTTCCAGCCAATCTAATCCAGGTTGATGTTTATTATCAATCGAAAATAAGTCCAGAGGCTGTAAATCAAATAAATGAGAAGGTGTAAACAAAGGCTTATTGCCGTTAATGAGCACATAATCAACGTTTTTCAGACGAGAAATGGATTCTCTTAATGGGCCAACGGGTAATAAGTGTTTGTTGCCAAAGCCCCGATCACCATCAACAACAACAATTTCAATATCACGTTTTAAGGCATAATGTTGTAAACCATCATCACTAATAATGAGATCACACCCCAATTGTTTAAGGTACCTTGCACCGCGTATACGAACAGGATCAATGACAACCTTTGCATTTACACTTTGTGCCAGCAAACAGGGTTCATCCCCTACCCTTGCCGCTTCAGATTTCTCTGTAACCAGGCATGGAAAAATTTCTTCATTGCCCCCATAACCTCTTGAAAGAATACCAACATGGTGTCCTTTCTTTTGCAGGTGACGAGCAAGTGCAACAACTACAGGGGTTTTACCTGTTCCGCCAATAGAAATATTTCCCACTATTATCACGGGGATCTGCGGATGTTCAGATGAAAATAATCCAGTGTGATAGCAAAGTTTTCTTAACCACAAAACCCATTGATAAAACCATGCTAATGGAAATAAAACCAACGTCCACATAGAACCCTGATACCAGGCTTGATTGAATTTATTTTCCAGGTTTAACATTGATTATGAATACTTGTTATGGTTACTTTTTAAAAATGTTTGTTCTAAGTATTTATTAGTAAACATCAATCTGCTTGCTCACCAAATTGCAGCTTATGTAATTTGGAATAAGTTGCATTTTTCTTCAGAAGTTCTTTATGTGTACCTTGCTCTACCACTTTGCCTTTTTCCATCACCAAAATTAAATCAGCATTACGGATAGTCGACAATCGATGCGCTACGACAAAAGTGGTTCTATTCATCATAATCTCTTTCAACCCTGCTTGAACCTTATCTTCCGATTCACTGTCTAAGGCAGAGGTAGCTTCATCCAAAAGTAATAAAGGACTATTACGTAATAATGCCCTGGCAATAGCTAATCGTTGTTTCTGTCCACCTGATAAAGAGCTACTATCTTCCCCAATATTGCTTTCCAATTGGTAAGGTAACTTCTCAACAAACTCCCAGGCATGAGCGCGTTTTAGAACTTGTACCAACTCTTCATCTGTAACCTGTCGTGGTAAACCAAATATTAAATTATTTCGTACACTATCATCAAATAATGTAACCTGTTGTGAAACCAGAGCAATGTTTGATCTTAAAGATTTGAGGCAAATATCAGACAATGGAACATTGTCTAAATAGATAACCCCTGAATCAGGTTGATAAAACCTCATCAATAAGTTTAATAAGGTTGACTTCCCACTTCCAGAACTACCCACCAGAGCAATAACCTGCCCGCTATCACTTCTAAAACTTAAATCATTTATAGCACTCTCTGATTGTCCTTTGAATTTAAAAGATACATGAGAAAATTCAACATTTCCCGAAATGTTTTCCAGAGTCCTGGTACCTTTATCCTCTTCAACCTCTTCATCTAAAATCTCAAATAAACTTCGTGCAGCAACAATACCTTCTTGTAATTGGCTATTGATAGAGCTAAGTTGTTTCAGAGGTCTTAGAATAGAAATCATGGCACTGATCATAAACACAAAGGCACCAGAAGAAAGGTTACCTGACTGCACTTCAAATAAAGAAAAATACAACACCACAGCCAGGCCACAAGCGGCCAGAAATTGAACCATTGGATTACTGGTATTTTTGGTGGCAATCATTCGCATAAATTTCTGGCGGAAAGTTTCCACAGCAGAATCAAATAGATGAGAAGCCTGCTGTTCACCATTAAATATTTTTACTGTTCTATAGCCACTAATACCCTCACCAGCCAAACGGGTAATATCACCCATAGAATTTTGCATTTTTCCACTAGCTTTACGAAACCGGCGTGTGGCAACACTGATCACTAATGCAATTAAAGGCGCAGAAACCAGATAAAGGGCAGTCAAATACCAACTGGTAAGTAGCATCCACATCAACATGTAAATTAAAAAGGCAGATTCCCGAACGAGAACTTTAACTGCATTAGTTGAGGTTATGGACACCTTCTCTGCATTAAAGGTTAATTTAGAGATCAAAGAACCTGTAGAGTTCTCATCGAAAAAACTGGCTGGTAATCTTAAATATCTGGCATATATTTTCTGACGCAGATCTGCAACCACATTTTGACCTACCCATCCCATCAGATAACCGGAAAGAAAAGATGCAATGCCTCTTACTGCCATCATACCAACAACAAAAAGTGGTGCCTGTACTAAAAAAGAGCTATTTTTTTCAAACAAACCCTCATCTATTAATGGCTGCATCGCCTTGATGAAACTGGCATCAATGAATGCATAAATTAAATTGGCAATAATGGCAATTAAAAAAGCAAGCCAATATTTTTTAGAATGAGAAAGTAATCTTGCATACACCTTCGTAGCTGAAGTGTTTTGAATATTGTTATCCATTTTATTGGTCGGCCTGATTCTTTGTAGCCAGATTTATATTACTAAAACCTTGTTTGCCAGCAACATCCATAGCCGTTACCACAGTTTGATAAGGCGTTTTGGCATCTGCGCTGATAATAAGCGCCATAGAATTATTATCTACCTCGACGAGATTTAAGGCTTTAGCAAGTGTCTCTTCACTATTGTTAACCAAAGCTCGACCATTGACATAATAATTACCATTAATATCAATGCTAATTTCCAGAGGTTTTTGTGGGTTTTCTAATACTTCACCTTCAACTACGGTAGGTAATTTAAGCGAAATTTGAGTATCTCTGGTAAAACTGGTCGATACCATGAAGAAAATCAGTAATAAAAATACCACATCAATAAGTGGCGTCAGATTAATCGTCAGCTCTTCTCTTCGAGATCGATGGAACATTTCAAGTCTCCTATACCACTCACAGTTTCACTATTATCATTATTATCACTATCGCGTTCACCATGTAAAATTTCAACAAGCTTTAAAGCTTCTTCTTCCATAGTTCCCACCAATTCATCAATACGGCGCTGGAAGTAGCGAAAGAAAATATAGGTAGGAATAGCAATAACAAGACCTGCTGCAGTCGTCATCAATGCCTCAGAAATACCACCAGCCAGAGCTCCTGCGTTACCAACACCTTGAGTTGTGATAACTGCAAATACACGGATCATCCCTATAACCGTACCTAACAATCCCAGTAATGGAGAAATCGCTGCAATTGTTCCGAGTATATCGACAAATCGTTCTAGCTCAAGCACAACCCTGTGACCTGCATCTTTAATGCTTTCTTTCATCACCTCCCGTCCATGCCTGTGATTGAGTAGTCCTGCTGTGAGAATGACTCCCAGAGGCGAATGCGTTCTTAAAACTTGCAGGTTTTTCTTGCTAATTTGACCTTTTTTTGACCAAGACCAAACCTGAGCCACCAAATGCTTTGGAGAGACTCTTTCTCTACGTAAAAACCAAAATCTTTCAATGATAATGGCCATAGCCAGAACTGAACATAACCCCAGTGGTATCATGACCACACCACCAGCACTTAATAACTCCCACACTAGACAAATCCCGTTAATTAAACAATTAGGCGAACTTTACCATAATCCAGGTGATTTGTTTATTATTCAATAAGTTGCTATTCAACAAAAAATAATTCGTTGAATAACTTTTCAGGCGGTTACCAATGCCACTTTCCCCAATATTTTTTCCGTGTTTTAGTACAACCATTAAAATCCCCTGATTGTTGCCATATACAGGTGATAGCGCCATCAACGGCTGTGTTAAAACTTTCTGCACCAGTACTCTGGTATCTCTGCTGTACAAGTGGATGAGGAAAGTTAAAATGATTGAGAAATCCAGTGGAATAAATCACTTTTTTGGGATGTACTGCCTTCACAAAGGCTTGTGAAGAAGATGTCTTAGAGCCATGATGTGGCGCAAGCAACACATCAACCGGTTTAAGTCTTTGCTGTTTGAGCAAATAATGTTCACGGCGAGCTTCTACGTCACCCGGTAATAAAATTAAGTGTTCTTTATAATTAATTTCTAACACACAAGAATGATTATTATCTTTATTTTCTTGCCCTGAAACTGGTAGAAATCTCAATGTAGTATTACCTGCTTTCATTAAACCAACCTCATGACACAATGCCTGATTCAACTCAGAATTAAGTATTTGTCCTGTTGCCAATGGTATAGATGAATTGAATTTTTCGAGTGTTTTTAATCCTCCTGAATGATCGTTATCATCATGACTGACAATCAATAAATCCAGATAACTAATTCCCGAAGCGTTTAGATAAGGCAATACGGTATTATCCAGAACAGAATAACCTCCAGAACCTGCGCCCGTATCATAGAGGATCACTTGTTCTCCTTGTTGCCATAACACAGCAAGACCATGTCCGATATCAAATACGGTTAATTTTGCGCCATGTACATTTTTACCCTGAAGGTAATAAGCTATGCCTGAAACGAATAACAATAAAATAACTAATTTTTTTGGAAATACAGTTCTGGGCAAAATATAACCAGTACAAGCTATTGTAATGAGCATTAATGGAACAAAATCTCTAGCTAATTGGAAGGAAAGTTGTGACGTCCTGCTGCTCAAAAGAACAATCAGGCTCAACCCCCAGTCTGCCGGAGTTAACACCCACTGTGCTACATCGACTGAGATCGGCAACAACATAGCTCCCATAGTCATCAGTGGCATGATAAAAAAACTCATCAAAGGTATAGCAAAAAAATTAGAAACAAATCCCAGTGTTGAGAATTGACTAAAAATAAGCAGTGTTAACGGGATCATGGCAAGCCAGATCCCAACGGTCATGTGTAGCCAGCTTTTCAATTTATCTGTATATGAAGCTTCAGTTTTGATACGGCTTGACAGCAATTGCGCAATAATCAAAACAGCCCCAAAACTCAGCCAGGTGGAAGAATCTATAATAAGAAGTGGATTCAGGGTAAACAGCACAACAGCCGCTAACAACAATACATCAAGCAGGGCCCAACGTAACCTTAACCATTTAGTAATACAGAATATACCTAACATCACAATGGCTCTTAAGGTAGGCACAGACCAACCACTCAATCCTGCGTATAGAGCTGCCAATAATAAGGCACCAATCAAAGCCGCATCCTGCCTGTTCATTAGCCGGGTTAATCGACTGGAGAGCCGCCATAAAACACTCACCAACATGTGGCCTACAAGTGCCATAATACCAATATGTAAACCAGAGATTGCCAACAAATGGGCTAAACCAGACTGCTGAAGTTGTTCTCTCAAATTCTCAGATAATTGAGTTTTATTCCCTGTGGTCAATGCCTGCAGCAATGCTTTATTGGTTAAATCAGAATCTTGTATAAACGTTTCCAGTCGTTGGGCGGTTTTTATCATCCAACTTGTTTTTACTGATAATAGTTGAGGGTTTTCTTTAATTCGCACATAACCTTTCGCCATTAAAAAATGACTCAAAGCCCAACGCTCATAATCAAAAGCAAAAGGGTTGGCAAAACCGTGAATAGGTTTAATTCGAACCGGTAGCTGCCAAAACTCACCCAACCGGGGTAATTTAGCAGGTGAACTTCCTCTTAAATACCAGGACAATTTGAGCTTTATCGGCCACATGCCCTCTATTTTATTATTATCCATTTTCACAACATCGATCTCAAAAGAAACCAAACGGGGCCAATGTGGTGTGACACGGGTAATTTCACCAACCACCATTATGGTTTGCTGATGATGGGGCAGATTTTGTACCTGAGTGCTGTAGAATTGATACTGCAACAGAGCTGGAAGCACACCTGAAAGCGCAAAAAGTATAAGAACACGAAGTTTTTTGAAAAACAGGCAAAAAACAACCAGTAGACCTACGGATATTGACGGCCATAACAAAAGTGAGGGTTTTGGAAGCGCCCAAAAAACAGAAAGTCCAAAAATATAAGCGATCATCCTTGAGCGCATGTTAGAATCCTTATCCAATACCCTAGGCCATTGAAAATGTGTTTGGGTATATAATTGAGTTTGCTTACTTAAAGCAGTAATTAATGTTCCATAAAGAATGCTCTACTATGCCACGTAAGATAATTAAACGCTACCTTCCAAATTCAGAAACAATAAAAAACCACAAACATCTACAAATGTTTGGGAAGTTGTTACATGATCCGCTGTTGTGGCATTTACAACGTCGAAATGTGGCCAAAGCATTTTCTATAGGTTTATTTTTCGCCTTTATGCCAGTCCCTTTCCAAATGGTATTAGCGGCTGGGTTTGCTATATTTCTCAGAGCTAATTTACCTTTGTCTGTCGTTCTGGTCTGGATCACCAACCCCTTTACCATGGTGCCTATTTTCTATGGTTGTTATAAATTTGGTGCATGGATGATGAATGTGCCCTTTCAAGATATGGAGTTTGAATTAAGTTATCAGTGGCTTTCCACCAGCCTGGTCCAGATCTGGCAACCATTCTTATTGGGATGTTTTGTTGCTGGTGGCATCGCGGCTGCAATTTCTAACCTGGCTATAAGTGCTATCTGGCGACTACATGTCTGGTCGAACTGGAAGAAAAGGCGGGAACTTAGAAAAGGCCGGGAGAAGAAACCTTAACGGGTATATTCATCCATACTCATTTTACACCAACACACCATCGGTTAAATTTAAGGTTCTATCCGTTCTCGCAGCAAGTTGTTGATCATGAGTCACCATCACAAAGCTCGTTTCGAACTGCTGGTTTAAAGTTCTCATCCAGCTAAACACATCATTTGCAGTGTCATGATCCAGATTTCCGGTTGGCTCATCTGCCAAAACACAACCCGGCTGAGTAGCAAGTGCTCTGGCAAAGGCTATACGTTGTTTTTCACCGCCAGATAGCTCTCCTGGTTTGTGGGTCGCTCTATCCATTAATCCCACGGCCTCTATCAACGACATGGCGCGTTCTTTAGATTTTTTAATGGAATATCCAGCCAATAAACAGGGCAAAGCAACATTTTCCATAGCCGTGAATTCTGATAGTAAATGATGAAATTGATAAACAAACCCAAGATTAGCATTACGGATTTTTGCTTGCTTACTTTCACTAAAATCATGGATGGGCTGGTTATTAATTAAGATTCTACCTGTCGATGGAGCATCCAGAGCTCCTAAAATATGAAGCAAGGTACTTTTACCACTACCTGAACTACCAATAATGGAAACCAATTCCCCTTTTTTTACTGAAAAGTTTATATCATTCAGCACTTTAACCTTTCTTTCTCCGTCTCGAAATGTCTTAGAAACGGCTGTAGCATGAATAACCAGATCATCGGGATTGCTTTGATTCATTTTGATTTGATCCATATCTGTTTGAGCCAGTGTTGCATTATTCATATCTCAAAGCCTCTACTGGTTTGACTCTTGATGCACGCCAGGAAGGATAAACCGTCGCGGTGAAAGCCATAATCAGAGCGGCTGATGATACCTTAATCACATCATCCCAATGTAATTTAGACGGCAGAAAGTCAATAAAATAAACGCCTTTGGCAAGTATAGTAACGCCTAGCGTTTGTTCAATCCAGGTCACAAATTCAGGTAAATTTAAGGATAAAGCGACACCAGCGACAACACCCAACAGAGTACCAATAATTCCGTTCAAACTACCTTGAACCAGAAATATGCCCATAATAATACTGGGAGTAGCGCCAAATGTCTTTAAAATGGCAATATCAGCTTGTTTGTCAGTCACCACCATCACCAGGGTTGAAACAATATTGAAAGCTGCCACTGCGATAATAAAGGTGAGTAAAACAAACATCATCGCCTTTTCCATTTGAACGGCTTTAAATAATGTTCCCTGTGTGTAGGTCCAATCATAGGTGCGATAAGGGCCTTCCAGTTCATAACGAATTTGTGCTGCGATATCTCCAGCTTGAAGCACATTTGGTACTTTTAAGCGTAGACCAGAAACCGTATCGCTCATTCTTAATAATTTTTGTGCATCTTTAATATGGATAATTGCCAACGATGAATCCATTTCTGCCCTGACTTCAAAGGTGCCCACTAAAGTAAAACGACGATATCGAGGCAATAAACCCGCTGGAGATACATTGCTACCTTCTACTACAACAAGTGTTACTTTATCGCCAACGAACAATCCCAGATTTTGGGCAAGAGAATTTCCTAAAACTATACCCCATTCCCCTGCGACTAAATTTTCCAGTTCGCCATAAACCATATTTTCAGCCACGATAGATACATGTTTTTCTAACTCTGGCTCTATACCTTGAATAAGGCCAAATTGATTTTCGCCATGTGCACGCATCATACCCTGGGTTTGTATGAAAGGAGCACTTGCCAAAATATCTTCTCGGGTTTCTATTTTTTTGGCTAACGCTTCCCAATGATGTAATTCACCTCTTAAGTCATCAACGACAATATGAGGCGTCATGCCTAAAATACGGGTTCTTAACTCTCCCTCAAAGCCATTCATCACTGACATCACAGTAATCAATACCATGACACCTAATGCAATACCAATCATAGAAACCAGAGATATAAATGAAATGAAATGGTTTTTACGTTTTGCCTGGGTGTAACGAAGGCCGACAAATAAAGAAACAGGTTTTATCATAAATAATTTACAGTAGTTTCCAGTTAGGCAAATTTAACCTAAATTAATCAATTAGTCGCCGATCATAACAGTTTTACGTAAACAATTAACAATATCTGTATGTTAAACTTTGTAAAAACTCATTACACATGAAGAACAGTGCTCATTTTCGTTAGAAATAGATGAAAAACTCTCAGTGAATCAGCTATATTCATGCTATTCTTAAATAAAATTAACTACTTTTTAATTACGTTTCCAAGGAACTTGGGTATATGACCAACTTTGATGAAAGACGTCAATACTATCGAATTAATGATGATGTTTCGGTCAGTTTCACTCATATCAATCCCCTGGCGGAAATACCAGATTTAGAGCAGCTTGAAAAAGAGATACCAGTATCATTTCGTTTAGTTAATGAATTACAACAGATAGAATCTGAGGCAAAGAAATTTCTTGGAAAGTTACAATCATCCGAACCAGAAGTTGCTCTATACTTGAGAACATTGGATAAAAGAATTGAATCTCTTGGTAATACTATCGTCAAACAACATTTGTCCACCCACCATAACCGTAAGGCTGTGTCATTAAGTGGAAGTGGTTTAAAAGTTATCGTTGAAAAAGCTTTACCTATTGACAGCCTCATCATTATTGAGATGCTTTTGCCTGATACCAGAACCGCTATTCGTTGTTACGGCAAAGTCGTCAGTTGCACAAACAATGACAGTAAATTTGATCTGGCGATTAATTTTGAAAGAATACGAGAAGTTGACCGTGATGCAATAGTTCATCATATAATGAAACAGGAATCCAGGCAGATCCGCAAGAAACATCGCGATCAAACTTCATAACTACCAATTAACAAAGTTGAATCTAATTTTAAAAGGAGAAGGGAATGAAAACCTCATCAACTAGCAACTTATTTGCAAAGTTCTTATTACCAGTATTCTTAATAACAAGCCTGTTTTTGGCGCACGATTCATCTGCTACCGAGAAAAAGAAAGGTAGATTGATTCTTCCTGTAACCCAACAAGGCGATCACTCTATTAAAGTTCCAAAAAATGGAATGACCAAAGAAGAAGTTATAGCTAAATTTGGACCGCCACAAAACAGGAAAGCGCCTGTAGGAGATCCTCCTATCACTCGCTGGGAATATTCTGGATTCTACGTATATTTTGAATACAATCTGGTTTTGCATTCGGTAATTAAAAAGTAGTTTTTCTGTCTTTCCCACAAAGTTTTCTTAGTAACCTGAGCCGGGGTTAAATAATACTGAGTGGGAATAGACCAATTCTTTATATTCTGACTTCCTTTTATTTCTGGAAAAAATTACTACAAAAAAATACTGCAAAAAACGCCTTATCGCAAAAGTAACAATGGCCGTTGTGTGGTAGTTAACATTTTGGCCGTAAAACTCCCTAACAAAAAGTCTCTCACTCGATTATGACTAAAAGCTCCCATAATCATCAAATCAATGTGTTTTTCTGTCTGATATTGAGCCAATACTTCTTCAGTAGATCCTGAAAGCTGGGCTGAAATAACATCCAGATCGGCTTTAATTAAAATAGCCGAAGCTTCTTCTAATAAATCTTTCCCTTTATCACCCACGTGCACAATATGGCAGGTAATATCTTTAAACAGAGGGCTTGAGGCTACCATACCAAGTGCCTTGCGACAGGCTTCACTTCCATCATAAGCTAACATAATATTTTCAGGTTCAGTAAAATCGGTGTTAACCACCAATATGGGACGATGCAGCGATCTTATAACCGTTTCCAGTTGGGTACCTATCCCCATAAATTCTTGTTCATGAGCTTCCCCGCGGATCCCCATGACCAATACTCTGATATCTTCTTCCAATTCAATTAAAGTTTCAGCTAAACTGCCATGACGCTGGCACAGTTCAGGAAATTCAACCCCCGCCATACATACTCTCTCTTTAGCGCCGTTGAGCATTAATTGGCCTTTTTTGATAAGTAATCGACCACGATTTTGTTCTAGCTCTGTTAGTTCATTAAGCAAGTCTTCCTGGCTTCCCAAGCCTATCGCACCCGTAAAATCAGAAACTGCTGGATTGTGGCTATGCTCAATAGCGTGCAAAAGCTTTAAAGGTGCACTTACTTTTTTTGCTATCCAACTGGAATAATCACAAACAGCTTTGCTCACCGATGAACCATCGATACAGGATAGAACAACCCTGTTATCATTAGTGCTTTTATCAATATTTATTTGATTTGTAGATATCTGGTTTGTATTCAGATTTTTTGTTTCCATCAATGGGCTCCCAACACTTTTTCCAATTCTTCTGGTTTATCGTGCACTCCAAAACGATCAACAATTGTTTCACTGGCCTCATTTAAACCAATGATTTCAACCTCAGATCCCTCTCGACGGAATTTTATAACCGCCATATCTAAAGAATAAACTGCTGTAATATCCCAAAAGTGGGCTCGAGTTAAATCAATAACAACTTTTTCGACCGCTTCTTTGAAGTTAAAAAGTGCTAAAAACTTACTCGACGAATTAAAAAATATTTGACCATGAAAACGATAGGTTCGCACATTTTTTTCTTCATCCAGTTCACTCTCTGAATACATAAAATGGCTGATTCTATTGGCAAAAAAGAGTGAGGCCAACAATACCCCAACAAACACACCATAAGCTAAATTATGCGTCCATACAACCACAACCACAGTCGCAATCATCACTGTATTGGTTGATAAAGGATGTTTTTTTATATTGCGAATTGAACTCCAGTCAAAAGTACCAATAGATACCATAATCATCACCGCCACCAGGGCAGCCATGGGAATTTTAGCCACCCAGTCGTTTAAAAACACCACCATAATCAGTAAAACTGTGCCTGCTACCATAGTGGATAAACGTCCTCGGCCACCGGATTTGATATTAATCACAGATTGACCAATCATGGCACAACCAGCCATACCGCCAAGCAAACCAGCGCCAACATTAGCAATACCCTGACCTTTACATTCTCTGTTTTTATCGCTCGGTGTATCGGTTAAATCATCAACAATGGTTGCTGTCATCAGTGACTCCAACAACCCGACAACAGCTAGCGCCATGGAATATGGGAATATAATCGTAAGAGTTTCTATATTCAAAGGCACTTCTGGCCATAAAAATACCGGTAAAGTATCAGGCAATTCTCCCATATCCCCTACAGTGCGAATATCCAGACCAAGGTAAATGGCTAACGCTGTCATAAAAAGTATACAAACAAGTGGGGAAGGAATTAGCTTTCCGATACCTGGTACATAGGGAAAAAGATAAATAATTCCAAGACCAGCCAGAGTCATTGCATAAACATGCCAACTTACATGAGTTAATTCGGGTAATTGAGCCATGAAAATCAAAATTGCCAGGGCATTTACAAAACCGGTCACCACAGACCGGGAAACAAAACTCATTAAACTTCCGAGTTTTAAATAGCCCATTACCACCTGTAAAACGCCCGTTAATACTGAAGCTGCGAGCAGATATTGCAGACCATGATCTTTAACCAATGTCACCATCAGTAAAGCCATTGCGCCTGTAGCAGCAGAAATCATACCCGGTCTACCACCTAGTACAGCCGTTACTACCGCAATACAGAATGATGCATAAAGACCAACCTTAGGATCGACACCTGCAATAATGGAAAATGCAATAGCTTCTGGAATTAAAGCCAAAGCCACCACTAAACCGGCTAAAACATCGCCACGGACATTACCTATCCAATCTTGTCTGGTTGAATGTAATAACATTATCTACCTATATTATGTGCCTTCACATTTTTCCCAGGGTAGCAGTTTGGCTATAAAATCTGTTCATCTGAAAAACCTGTCGTATGAGGCTTTATTCCACTTTGTATGTGGTACTGCGAAAGGGGAGCGGATTTTACCGAAAGGCGAAGAAATATACAATCAACTATCTAATGGTTTTCCACAATTAATGCCCGGAGCAGCTATACAAACCGCTGATTGTAGATAACCTGTACCGGGTGGCTATTCTTATCCAGAGTTCAGGTTATTTAAGTCAAATCTCCTTCTCCATTGCAATGAAAGTAATTGTCATTGGCCCCTCAAGAGGATATTCCAGGGGCTTTCCAGCTACAAAACCATGACGTTCGTATAACCGCTTTCCGGGAAGAGTCGCCATTAACTCAAGTTTACTATATCCCCTTTTCCTTGCTGCTTTCTCGCAGTGGCACATAATAAGAGAACCAAGACCCATCCGTGAGTATTCAGGATCTACAAAAAATGCTCTTATTTTCGCTGTGCCATTTTTGGGGTTGATGACAGAAGAATCTCGATTTTCTTCAGAATTATTTCCAAAAAGCGTTTTTCTATAGCTCCACCCACCACAGGCCGCTAACTGTTCACCCGTTTCTACAACTAAGTATGTTCCATCCATTATAAGCTGAAGATCTAAACCCCAAGCTGTTTTCAAAGCATATTCAATCTGTTTTTCCGAATAATCTGAAGCACAAAGCACCCTGACGGACCGTTGAATTAATGTTGTTATTTGCTCTACATCGTCTAACCTGGCAATTCGCAAATTTAATTCCATAATTGGAACCTCTTTAATAACATACTGCTGTTTGGCGTACCAAACTGGGAAGATTCTGTATATTTAACTTCTATTCTCAGACAGGCTTCTGACTTTCATCAAAAATAATATGAACCCGTCGATTTCGTTTTCCCTTATTTTCAATTTTAGAGACTCTGATTTTGCCTATTTCTCCGGTTTGTTTCACATGAGTCCCTCCGCAAGGTTGTAAGTCTATTGACTCGCCAATCCTGAGTAAGCGAATTTTACCCGCCCCCCGCGGCGGCTGAACTGACATGGTTCGAACCAATTCCGGATTTTGATCCAACTCTTCATCGGTGATCCATTCTGATGAAACTGAATGGTTTTCAGCGATCAATTTATTCAATGCGATTGAGATCTGTTGTTTATCCAAAGTTGACTCACCGATATCAAAATCGAGTCGACTTTTTACTGCGCCAATTTGGCCGCCAGTAACACCACAAGGTACAACCGCACACAATAAGTGTAATGCACTATGCATTCTCATATGTAAATAACGTTGCGACCAATCAATAGTAGCCGTTACCCTATCCCCAACTTTGAATAAATTCTCACCATCTACCGCAACATGTACCAATTCTCCAGTTTCTCTATCTTTTATCGTGGTGACAATTTCAACCATCTGACCATTCGATTCAAATTTTCCAACATCGCCCGTCTGGCCTCCTCCTGTTGGATAAAAAACAGTTTGATCCAATATCATTCCATTTCTATCATTCACCGCTAACACTGTTGCAGTACATTTCGTTAAATAAGCATCATCACGAAAAAGTTCTTGAGTTTTGTGCATTCGCTACTCCATTCATTCAATTAAAACTATTTTAAAAGGTTTTCTATTCAGAAGATTGTTTGAATTTGTTTATCCACCGATAACCAATACCATGATAAGGACGCCGTAAAATATGATAAAAAATCAGGAGCCATTTCAAGGGTTCAAGAAAGAAAATGACTAGTTCCCAAAAAAGTGCCATATCAAAATAATAAAAACAAGCTACCTGATACAATTTTTATGGTTTAAATCTTTAATAAATGCAATTTAAGACTACACTTAATAGAGAGCATCGATGATTACCACCTGGAAGTGTGATGTATGAAAAAAGTCTATTTCACTTTATTTCTACTACTGTTTTGTGAATTATCAGGCGCAGCATTTTCCAATGCTGAGGTTACTCATATCAACCGTTGGCAACCAGGTGATACCGAACGGCAGACCGAACGTGATCGCATGGTGGATGTCTTAACCAGTTACAGAGGTAACCAGGCGGTAACAGATCACCTTGTCATAAAAGCCATGCATAGCGTACCAAGGCACAAATTTGTCCCTGAGAACGCCAGAAACAGGGCCTATAACGACTCTCCGCTGGCTATTGGTTATGGACAAACCATCTCTCAACCCTACATTGTCGCATTAATGACCCAGTTAGCCGATCTCAAACCAGGCATGAGCGTTTTGGAAATTGGAACAGGATCGGGATACCAGGCAGCGGTACTAAACCAGTTAACTGATCAGGTGTATACCATTGAAATCATTCAGCCGTTAGCTGAGCGCACTCAACGGCTCTTTGCCAAACTCAAACTCACTCGTATTAATCAGCGTGAAGGTGATGGTTATTATGGCTGGCCGGGGAATAAACAGTTTGACAGAATTCTGGTGACGGCCGCAGCGGCCCATATCCCTGCTCCTTTGATTAAGCAACTAAAACCGGGTGGTCATATGGTAATACCGGTTGGTCCAAGATGGGGTCCACAAGAGTTGATGTTGGTATTAAAAGATAACAACGGTAATGTCCGAACCCAAAATATACTTCCGGTTCGATTTGTTCCTTTAACACGGGGCAAAGACTAGCACGATACCCGCATTTCCAGGTATTACGGGTATTGACCCTGATTTTTCGAGGTACAAGATGGACTCAACGTTTCCTCCTGGTTTAACAAGGTCATTTCTTCCTTTATTTTTGGTCACTGGTTCAATACTCTGCTTCGAAGTAGCCCTGACTCGTATCATAGCGATCCAGCATTGGCATCATTTAGTGCCTGTGATCATCGCCATTGCCCTGACTGGTTTTGGTGCTGCTGGAACCCTGGCAGCCGTGCTCGGAAAATTTTGTCTGCGTCACTTTCAGCAGCTCAGTTTTTTCAGCATTTTACTTACCACCGCTCTCATACCATTGAGTCCATGGGTTGCAGCCAGTCTTCCTTTTAATATGCTCGCCATTGCCTGGCAAATGGACCAACTATTGTGGCTGGTGGCTTATGCCTGTTGTTTTCTATTGCCCTTTTTCTTTGGCGCATTTTTTGTCACCCTCAATTTTATTCGTTGGCCACAACATATTGGTAAACTTTATGCAGTAGATCTTAGCGGCAGTGCCAGCGGTGGATTATTGGCCTTATGGCTGTTAAGTAATGATGGGTTGCAATACGCACTCTGGATTTCATGCGGACTAAGTTTGATGGCGGCATTAATGTTTAGTTATCAACGCAAACCGCGTTTTGGCCCGGGGTTTGCTGTTACCTTTATTATCGGTACCCTGGTTGTTGGTTCTATGTTTGTATCTTCCTGGCCAGAAATCAGAAGCGACCCTTTTAAAGAACTATCGACACGGCTCAACGAAAGAGATGCCCAGTTAATCTGGCAAAAAGATTCGCAGCATTCCCGCCTGTCACTAGTCAAGAGTCACGGGCTACATGCAGCCCCCGGACTCAGCATCAACTCACGGCTTTCAGCGCCGCAACAATTAAGGTTATTTGTTGATGGCGACGGGGGCAGCCCGCTAATTAAAAACAGCACGAAATTGCCCGATAACTTCATGTCTCAAACATTGGGATCAGCAGCCTATCGTCTAGCAACAAAACATCCCAGAGTATTAATCGAGGGAGGCAATGCGAGTTGGCAGGCATGGACGGCGCATCAACACCAGGCCAGCAGTATTGATTTGGTGCATAGCGATAAAGCTTACTTAAATCTGCTAGCACCTGACAACCAAAAACAGATAGCTTTTGTACCTGACACAACTCAGACAATTCACGCATCTCTTAGACGTTATCTGCAAGCAAGTGACAAAAAATACGATGTGATTTTTCTATCATTACCCCATCATTCCATCGATCTGGCGGCCAGTGAAGAGAATTACAGTTTAACTTCGCAAGCTATGCAGCAATTATTTTCTCATACCAGCAAAGACGGTATTCTGGCGTTTCAAATGACTCTGCATCCGCTACCCAAAGACAGCCTCAGGTTGAGCAATACAATTATTCATGGGTTAAAGCAACAGGGAACAGAACCCTCACAACACCTGGCAATTTTCAGGGACTGGCGCTCCCTGCTGATTGTCGTTACACGCCAGGCATTGACAAAAATGCAGGTTGAACAACTCACAAAATGGTCCAACCAATGGCGTTTTGATAAAGTCGCCTTACCGGGTTTGACCATTGCCCAAACTAACCGTTTTCATCAACGTATCAACGGCGCTCTTTCTGATAAAATCAATCAATTAATCGGAGAAAATTCTGAAAAAATCGAGAATGAGTATATATTTAATCTTGAGGAAACTTCCGATAACGCCCCCTACTTCTATCAATTTTTTCGATGGGATCAATTAACCGAATTGCAAACACGACTGGGTAGTCACTGGTTGACCCATATAAGTTGGGGTTACCTTTTAACATTTGCCTGTTTTATCCTGCTCAGCCTGGTTGCAGGCATATTCATATTGTTGCCACTCAAACTAAATCGTGTTTCCAGTTTGTCAGTT
The DNA here is from genome assembly GCA_041556195.1 of Enterobacterales bacterium. GTDB lineage: Bacteria > Pseudomonadota > Gammaproteobacteria > Enterobacterales > 21-14-all-40-8. The sequence continues at coordinate 14,499 of JBFFIY010000032.1, read as the reverse complement.
AAAAATAGACTGGCGTCTTTTGCTTACTTTTCGGCAATTGGGCTGGGTTTTATGTGGCTAGAAATCTTACTCATTATTAAAAGTAAAATCATTATGGATGCAGTAACATCAAGTATGGGCATTGTAGTAACGGCCATGCTACTGGGAACAGGAACAACCAGCTGGTTATTTACCAGGAAAAAGCAGCAGGTGTTACCTCTAAAAGGATTACTCATCCTCCTCATTTTTACTATTTTTAGTTTGCCAATCCTTTTTGATAAATTATTTATTATCAGCGCAGATTGGAACTGGGAACTACGTGGATTATTGATTTTTGTACCGATATACTTAAGTAGCTTATTGTTGGGGATCTGGTTGCCCAACGGGATCCTGCAACTTAAAAAATCGGGGGCCGAAGCTGTCGCATGGGCTTGGGGCATCAATGGGTTTGCAAGTGTGATTGGTGCTCTGACGGCCTCCATATTGGCAATGCATGGAGGACTATACTTACTATCAGTCTGTTCTGCTGTTTGTTACCTGGCGGCCTGTTTTATTTTTAATGGACTAAAAATAAACAAACCGATGCAAACCTCACATATGTCAGGTTGAATTTTTTATGAATGAGGTGTAATTAAGATCCTGGATAATCACTGTCCAAGGAACTTATTGACAATCTGCCGGAATCAAGGGAACAAAGATAAATCCATAATGTTCATGAGAATAGGCGATCTCGCTCTGCTCATTTATCTTTATTTCATAAATACTTGAGTCTACGGGTACCACTAACTTGCCGTTGGGTGCCAACTGTTCGATGAATGCATCGGGAATATCCCCATTTGCAGCAGCGCTCACCAGAATACGGTCATAGGGTTTATTGTCGGGCCAACCCAGGCTATTCGTATTGTGATGGAATTGAATATTGGAGTAACCAGCATTTTTGCAGTTATTTTGACCGAAGGCCACCAATTCAGAGACTCGTTCAACCGCCGTCACCAACGTCTGATCTCCCACCAGCCAAGCTAACATGGCACTGGTCCAGCCGGAACCGGAGCCGACATCCAACACTTTGTCTCCGGGTTGAACATCCAGCCAACACAACATGTATTTGACAGTGGTAGGTTGACTGATGGTTTGGCCATAGCCGATAGGCAGTGGATGGTCTTCGTAAGCGGCTTTCACGGCTTCAGGGCGAACAAACAATTTCCGATCCACTGAATCCATGGCTTGTTCAACGCGCTTGAGTTGTCCCGGTTTGAAAACAAACACCTGAGCATTCCAGAATTACCAACCTTATTTAAAGAATAGGTTAGCCCCGAGTAATTAACAATCAATATTACCTCATTTCTTTTGGATAACGTCAAAACCTCTGAGACGGTTTATGGCAAAGGCCAGTTCAAGAGCTCTAAACAGGGCAAAATGCCCGGAAACCTTATCACTAATTACATCAAGGCCATTTTCTTCAATGTCGGTTACGACACGTTCAACTACTTCACGTAATGTCGTGGTGTTATTCATATACTTTTTGGCATATTCAATGGCATAACCTAAGGCTTTGGTTTGTGATAACTCCATCAATTGTTCCACATCAGTAAGATCAATGGCATATTTGCCAAAATTGAGACGATGTACTTCCTTTGCATTAATGGCAAATTTTCCATACTCATTAAGTGGAACAATACTATTAGCTAATGGAATTCGTTCATGAATACGAATAGGATTAGTGCCACCTTCAACCTCACGCAATGCGGGAGATCCGCCAGAGATCTGATGTGCCCTGAATGTCACATCAAACGGCTGGAAACTTATCATTTGTATGACCCGATCAGAAACATCAAAATAGTCACCGATCCCACCTAAAACTAAAATCGTTGAAATATGTTTTTCCAGATAAAGCTGCTTTACCTTGTCTATAAAGGTTGTTATTGGTTCATCCTGTTTTTTGACCAGTTGTTGCATTTTACTATCGCGGGTCATGAAGTTTGTTGCACAGGTATCCTCATCCATTAATAGAACTTCGGCGCCAACTTCAATGGCTTCCACAATATTTGCAGCCTGTGATGTACTACCACTGGCGTTCTCTGTAAAAAATGATGTTGTATCCTGATGGAATGGAAGATTGTTAATAAATGGAGAAATATCTGTTTTAACCACAGCTCTACCGCTATATGACCTTACTTTTGCCGTTTGCACATTCGAAACACAATATTCTCTGCCATCTTCGGGAATATGATTGTAAATTCCTGTTTCCAATGTGTTAAGAAGAGTCGATTTTCCATGATAACCACCGCCCACAATTAAGGTAATTCCCTTTGGGATAGCCAGTCCTTTTATTGGTCCTGCATTGGGTAGTTCTATTTCCCGGATTAAACTCATCGGCGCAGTAAAAGTAATGGCAGTTTTATCCGACATAGGTTTATCGCTGGTACCACTTTCACGGGGCAGATTTGAATCATTAGCAACAAATGCTATTAGTCCAAGTGAATCAAGCTGATTTCGAAGATATTCAGCATCCTCTGCAACCTCAATATGCCTTTGTAACGCCTTCAGATCAACATTCTCGCTTAATAAAGATTGCCTGACGATTTCAGGAAGCTCAGTGAAAAACATTTGCTCGGCAATACCTGCAGCAACATTTCTTCCTTTTCCAGGAAGCCCTAAAAAACAACGTACCTCAATGATTTCATCGGTTATAACAACACTGTTTCTTTCTAAAATATTCTGGCCCGGTTGATTAATCGTAATAAGCCCGCTGTAACCTGTACCACGAATGCCTTTTGATACCCTTTCACATGCATCATAAAAATACCTTGCCAGGAAGTCTGTAAATGCAATCTTTTGTACTTTAGAAGCAATAGACTGGTTAATTATTTGTTCATCGGCCCGTTGAACCTGTATACGATAAACACCTGTATAAGGTGGAGCATAAGGATCTTTAGGGATTTGCTGTACAATCAATTTAAATAAAGAAAAATCGTAAGTACCAAGCAAAGTCTGATAGCTTACATAGTCCTGCTCATCAATTGATGACAATTTTTGCTTGAGAATATCTTTGTCTAACATTTTAGCTATCCGTATCATTCATAATGCCTGATTTCAATGAAATGCAAAGATCCGTGCTGCACTCTAATACTATAGCGGAGATTGAAAATATTACACTCTTATAACCTTAGACTTAACAACAACAGGCGCTATTCTTGCGAAAAATCTATTCAGAAAGAATACGCTAGTTCGCCTGATAAGCACTAAAATATCTGAAAAATGATTTCAATATTCTCCGATTACTACACTCACCGTTTTACATAAAGTAAACATATGCAACCATCTAAAAAATCAAAGTAAATTTTGCCCCCCCCATATCTGATTGACTGACAGTTACACCTCCTTCATGAGCGAGCATAATTTGACGAGTTAACGCCAGCCCCACACCTGAGCCATTACGTTTCGTCGTAAAAAATGGAACAAAAATCTTGTTAACAATATCGCGTGGAATACCAGGTCCGTTATCTTCTACTTCAACCAGCACATGACCTCGTTTATTCAAGCGACCTTGCAGATTTACTTGTGGAGATTCATGACAGTTCAGGGCTTGCTCGGCATTTGTTAAAAGATTAATCAATAACTGCTCCAGTAAATCTGGATCCGCAAAAAGCACTAATGAGTCGGGAAGTACTTTAAAAGTGAAACCAATGCCATTAGTCGCCCAACGCTCTGAAAGTAATTCATTTACACGCTGAAATTGCTCCTTCAACAAAAACATTTTTTTTTCCGGTGCAGGAAGCTGTGTAAGACTTCTGAAGCTTTGGACAAATTGCATCATGCCTTCAGAGCGTCGAGCAACAGTATCCACAGCTCGTCCAACTTTTTTAAGCTCACTTAATACAATATCAATACTCGTATTTACACTCAGTTTATTGCTGACATCTTCCACTATATCTGTAGCCGTTTTCGCCAACGATGTTACAGGTGTAATGCTGTTCATAATTTCGTGGGTTAAAACTCGCACCAAATCCTGCCAAGCCTGTAACTGAACACTGTCTAATTCACTTTGAATGTCCTGCATGCTAATCAGTTTTTCACTAATTGAGCCTGTTACAATTTGCGTTACCAGGACCGTCAATTGCCTCTCCATACCATCATAGGAGTAGCCCACTAAACTACGACAGCCAGGTTCAAGTATTTCTATAGCCTCAACGAAGTCTTTCCCGAAAACACTAAGATCTTCAATTTTAAATACATTAACGCTACCAAATAACCGCCGGGCTGCATTGTTATGTAACTGAATATGACCATCAGGGTATAAAGACAATAAGGGCACTGGTATATGTTCTGTCAGTGATTTTAAATGTCTTAGTTTCTCTTCTTGCTGCTGCCGGGAAGTTTTAAAGCTCTGCATAATAGTTCCGAAGACTTCAGACAACTGCTCAAAGCCTGCACCGTCACTAACCACTCCTGTTTTGGGAGACAGAAAACATTGGCTAAAGTCCTCATACCGCGCAGCATCTAAAAATCGAACCAACTCTGTATTTGTTTTACTTACATAACTATAGAGTTCTGCTAACTGGAAAAATGTAATCAGCACCAGCAGCACAGTAATACCATGGTAGCCTTCCGATGTTACAGCGACGCTAAGCCCAATCAAAACAATGGCAATAAGCAAGACGCGAAGAGCCATTAATAATGCAAAACGGTTAAAAGCCATATTTTTCTATCCTGCGATACAAGGTTGCTCTGGTTAATCCCAACTCTTCTGCAGTTTTGCTGATATTACGTTGATGTTTTCTTAAAGCAGCTTCAACCAGGCGTTTCTCCATTGATTCTATATTTAGATTCACAAACTGCTCTTCTAATATGCTGTTTTTTAGACGTTCTTCTTCCACACGGTTCGATTCAATAATAGTGGACTCAACAACTGTGGAGCCGCAATCAATATTTTTGTTAAAATGGTTTATCGGTTGTGGTACTGCAACTGTATCAAGCTGCATATCATTAACTTCAAACTCTTCACCTTCGGAAAGAATTACAGCCCGCTCAACCGCGTGACGTAACGCTCGAACATTTCCTGGCCAGTGATAAGTTTTAGCAGCTTCAATCACTTTCTGTGAAAATTTTTTCTCTACTTTACGATATTTACGTGTATAAAACTGAGCATAATATCTTGCTATTTCCGGTATATCTTCAACTCTATGACGTAACGGCGGTACCATGATCTCAACAGTGTTCAAACGAAAAAGTAAATCCTGCCTGAATTTTTGGTCATTACCCAGAGTGTCTCTGGAAAGATTTGTAGCAGCAATAACTCTTACATCAATCGTAATAGCCTTATTGCAACCCAACGGAGTAACCTGCCGCTGTTCCAATACAGTCAATAACTTGGCCTGAAGATGCAGTGGAATATTGCTAATTTCATCTAAAAACAACGTGCCACCATTCGCAGCAACCAAACGACCAACACGGTCTTTATTCGCGCCGGTAAAAGCGCCTTTTTTATGTCCAAATAGTTCCGATTCAAATAAGCTCTCTGATACTGCTCCCAAGTCAACAGACATAAAAACATTATTTCGTCGTAAGCTTTGTTGGTGAAGTTCGTGTGCAACTAACTCTTTACCGGTGCCGTTTTCACCAATAATCATTACATTGGCATCGGTGGGTGCTGTACGGCGAATAATAGAATGCACTGCCGCCATTGCATCAGATGCTCCAAGCATACTTTGTTTAAATCCTTTTGATGCTTCTACCAGGGCTTGATTGCTGCGTCTCAAACGAGTCGCTTCAGTGCGAGTTTGATAAAGTTGTACAGCAGAAGATAAGGTTGCGATCACTTTTTCATTTTGCCAGGGTTTTGCAATAAAGTCTGTCGCCCCATGTTTCATCGCTTCAACTACTGTATCAACTCCTCCATGAGCAGTGATCATTACTACTACAGCATCAGGGTCGATTTTTATTATGTGCTTTAGCCATTTAATACCCAACCCTCCACTATTTTCACCAGGTGAAAAATTCATATCCAATAAGATCGCATCGATACTGTATTTCTCCATTAACGATGGAATTTGATCTGGCTGATTAGAGGTTATAACATCACCGAAATGTCTATTTAGAAGCAATTCCCCTGCTGTCAAAATATCTTCGTCGTCATCAACAATTAATATTCGTTTTTGGTTATTCATGCTTACTCCTTAAAGAACTACTGTTCATTATTATACAGTTAGTGTCCGAAAATACACACTTTCACTGTTCAAATTTACACACTCCTTCTTACGCTTTGATAAAGCCCATATTTATCAACAATATATAGATTGGCACGAGCTTTGCTCCACTATTTTCACAGTAAATTATTGATACCCATGGAAGTCCTGACGGTAAACAAGAATTCCAAAACAAATTAAGCAAATAGCCTGCCATAGTTCAAATTATTGTTGGTAAGCAACTTTGGTTGAAGTACGTCAACATTCACATTTATTACTAAAAGGGCCATTAAACTATGAAAAGACTCTACTTATTCATTACTATATTTATATCGTTTGTAGCAACCTCAACTATGGCTTTTAGTTCCGAACAAAAGTTTTCAACTAAAATGCCGTATTCCTCTAAATATATCACCGTTAATGGCTCAAAAATGCATTATGTTGAAGGTGGGGAAACTACCGGAAATGTCTTTTTGTTTCTACATGGTAACCCTTCATCAAGCTATCTTTGGCGCAATGTGATGCCTTATATTGAACCGCTTGGGAGAGTAATTGCAGTTGATCTTGTTGGGTTTGGAAAATCCGATAAACCAGAAATTGATTACACTTTCCAAGACCACAGTTTATACGTTAATGAATTTATAAGCGCTATGAAACTTAAAAATATCACCCTTGTAATTCATGATTGGGGCTCCGTTTTGGGCTTGGAATATGCAAGAACACACTCAAGCAATGTGAAAGCAATTGCCATGATGGAAGCAATAGTTCCACCACGATTTCCAGTTTCTACTTATGAAAGCTTCGGGCCTGCAGCCGGAATGCTTAAGAACCTTAGAGATCCCAAAATAGGGCGAAAAATGATAATTGAGCAAAATATGCTTATCGAACGCATTTTAAATCAAGGTGCTTCAACACGTAAACTAAGTGAAATAGAAAAAAATGCCTATAGAAGTCCATTTTTAGATCTAAAAGATAGGAAGCCTATTTATATATGGCCAAGTGAATTACCTATTGAAGGGAAGCCTGCTCGAAACGTCGAAGTAATTACCAAAATTGGTGGCTGGTTGAAAAAATCCGATATTCCCAAACTACTCTTATACGCATCACCAGGTGCTATTGTTTCACCAACAGAAGCTAATTGGATGCAAAAGAACTATCGCAACTTCGAGTCAGTATATATAGGTCAAGGCTGGCATTATGTTCAGGAAGACCAACCTGAGTCAATCGGTAGAAACATTTACAGCTGGTACCAACGCATATTTTAAAAAACTCGCTCTATGGCAGTATGGAAAAAATACAGCCTATTTATTGAGCTGCTGTGCATCCAGATAATCATTTTTCCGAGTATTGAAACCACTGTTCAATATTGTACAAATAATATACGAAGCAATGCATACAGAGTTGCACATAATTATACACTCGTTTCCAAAATACAATTATTTTTATATATCAAGGAGATATGTTTTTTGTCTCAAGGATTGCAGTCTTATATGAAAAATTCATACAAATTATGAATACCAATTAACAAAGAGTAAGCCAAATGACAAATAGTATCGCCGATACAACTACAAATACACAAGCTACTTTATCCAAACGTATGAACCTGGATCTAATTGCTAACAAAATGCTAAATAAAGCGGCTCAATTCTGGTTCCTGACAGCCGTCATCGGACAATGGATATTTGGATATTATGTGTTATTTTTTTACGGTGCTTCGGCAGCAGAAGGGAATTTTGAGATGTGGAATAAATCGATGCCCCACGGATATGTTGCAGGTGATACAACAGGGAATTTTGCCGTCGCAGTACATCTTTTCCTGGCCATAATTATAATGGTTGGTGGCCCACTTCAGTTTATTCCGAAGATTAGAGCCAAACTCCCAACTTTCCACCGCTGGAATGGGCGTTTATACATGTTGACGGTCGTAATGACCTCCGTTATCGGTTTGTATATGATCTGGAATCGTGGAACGGTTGGTGGTGTTCCTCAATATATAGGTATCAGCATAGATGCTGTTCTGATTGTGTTATTTGCAGGCTTTGCATTACATTCCGCTATTATCCGGGATTTTAAAAAACATCGTCGCTGGGCGCTTCGCCTCTTTATGGTCGCGAACGCAGTTTGGTTCTATCGAGTAGCTTTCATGCTGTGGATGACTCTCACTGGTGGTGTCGGTATTGATATGAAGACATTTCAAGGATCATTCCTCACTTTTATTGCTTTTGCCCAATTCCTTCTTCCATTAACAATTCTTGAGCTTTATTTACACTCGCAGGGTAAAACAAGTGCTCTAACTAAATTATCCGCAGCAATAAGTATCTTCATACTAACTATAGCAATGGACATTGGAATTTTCGCAGCGACAATGGGTATGTGGTTACCACGCTTATAGGAATTAAGACAGTATGAAAAGTATAACCATAGAACACACGTCAACTTCTTATAACCACGCACAACAAAGCTCAATGGGTATGGATCGACAAATAAAAAAGGAAAAAATACCAGCAAAGGTCATACTCCTATCAGGCATTATCCTGTTGATAGGGTTATCTATTGTCATTTACTATATTGTCGGAAATTCATTTTTTCAGCAAACACTACAAATCGATAGAAATCGACTTAAACTTGCCAAAGTTAAAAATGATATTTTTGAGGACTTTATTCCAGTTCGCGCTAGTGTAGCACCACTAAAAACCGTTTTTCTTGACGCAGTGCAAGGTGGCCGTGTAGAAGAGATACTAGTCGAAGATGGCGCAACAGTTAAGAAACACCAGGCGCTCCTGAAACTCTCCAATTCAGACTTACAACTCAGTGTAATGAGCACAGAGTCCAGGGTGATGGAACAACTCAATGTAATGCGCGATCAAGAGTTGCGTCTTGAACAAAATCGACTCAACCACAAGAACGCACTGGTGGAACTAGACTATAGTATTCGTCGGTTAACTCGTGAAATTAGACGCAAAAAAGAATTACTTATAAATACTCATTTATCTCGATCTGATTACGATGATATGGTTGACGAACTAAGATATAACCAAGAGAAACGCAATATCACTACTGAAAGCCAAGCATCCGATGAAAAGTTAATGACTGAACAGCTTAAATTTCTCAAAGAAAAAAACAACAGCATGGAACAAAATTTGGCATACGCTCGCAAAAGTCTACAAGATTTAACAGTTCGCGCACCCGTTACAGGGAGTCTCTCTGGATTTGACATGCAGATTGGTCAAAATGTTTCCCGCGGATTACGCATCGGCCAAGTAAGCATTCCTAATGAATTTAAATTAGTAACGAATATTGATGAATATTATCTGGATCGGATTGTTCTTGATCAAAGGGCATATTTCGATCGTGCCGGTCAAAAATATCAACTACGTATCGCCAAAATTTACCCGGATATAAGAAATGGTCAATTCCAGGTGGATTTGAAACCCATTGGAGACACTCCAGCAGACTTACGCCGTGGACAAAACATACAGTTGAAATTGATTCTCGGCAATGCCAATAAAGCGTTGTTAGTCCCCAATGGTCAATTTTTTCAAGATACAGGTGGAAATTGGATTTTTGTCATCAGTGAAGATGGCAGTGAAGCGTACAAACGAAAAATACGTTTAGGTCAACGGAATAACCGTTTTATTGAAGTGTTAGCTGGCCTGGAGCCAAACGAAGAAGTCATTGTGTCTTCCTACAGTACGTATAAAGAAATGGACAGGATCAAACTTAACTAATTAATATTTAAAGTAAGAGTTAGCTTTGCTAGTAAACAAGAATAAATTTTCATGAAAGGAAAATACTATGCTCAAATTACATGACCTTTACAAATTCTATCGTAGCGATGACGTTGAAACAGTCGCATTGAACTCAGTCAATATAGAAATTTCTAAAGGTGAGTTTGTTGCTATCATGGGGCCATCTGGGTGTGGGAAATCCACATTACTCAACATACTGGGTTTATTGGATAATCCCGACAGCGGAACATATCAATTTATGAATCAATTAGTAACTCAATGCAGTGAAAAACAACTAGGAAAGATCCGTAAACATAATATTGGGTTTATATTTCAGAACTTCAATCTGATTGATGAGCTATCAGTTGCAGAAAATATTGAACTCGCACTGCTTTATCACAACATTGGTTACAGTGAGAGAAAGCAGCGCGTCGCCAAAGTAATGGATAAAGTAGGAATAGCCCATCGTTCTAAACACTATCCAGGACAATTATCTGGTGGACAACAACAAAGAGTAGCTGTGGCTCGTGCTGTAGTGGGTGATCAAGCGTTAATACTGGCCGATGAGCCTACAGGAAACCTTGATAGCAACCACGGTCAGGAAGTAATGGAAATGCTCCAAAGTTTAAATGATGAGGGCACTACCATTGTTATGGTAACCCACTCCGCAGCCCATGCCGACTACGCTAGAAGAACAATCAATTTGTTTGATGGCCAAGTCGTTACTGAAAGCATTCGCGCTGTTTCTTAGAGTCAACCAGAGAGTAAAAATATGATTACCAGTTATATTAAATTGGCACTTAGGAATCTCATTAAACAACGTTTATATGCATTTATTAATATTGTGGGTTTAACAATTGGGCTTTGTGTATTTTTGTTTGCTTCCATACTTGTAAGGTATGAAAGTAACCATGACAATATGTTTTCTGAGCATAACCGTATTTACACTGTCAGTAGTATTTTTGCCTCAACTTCAGGTAGCTCTATAAGTGAGATTTGGAATATCCGAACGGCTTACGGACCTCTGTTCGACCTGGAAATCAAAGAACTGGAACAGGTCGCTCGAGCAATTCAAAGGGAGCGAATTATATCCGTAGAAAATGACCACTACTATCAGAGTATCCGTTTTGTAGACTCGGGCTTTACTCGCATTTTCGACTTTAAATATATGCATGGTGACAAGACCGCTATTGATGACCCTCTTGGGCTTATTGTTACAGAGTCTACTGCAATAAAACTTTTCGGCCATACGGAAATTCTGGGTGAAGTAATAACGCTGGATCATAGATACGATATGCATATTGCTGCCGTGATTGAAGATCTAGCAGCGGATAGTCACTTCAACTTTTCATTGCTTCCAGGTTTTAAGTTAACTGCAATAGCTTCGATACAGACTTTAGTAGCGCTTGATGACTTTGAGCTAGCAGGCGAATGGAAAACTCTACGGCCATATGATCTAACTTATATTTTATTGCCAGAAAATCGCGATAAAAACTGGCTACAGGATCAAGTAAATACTGTATCGGACCGCCACGCACCAGAAGATGAATTTGAAACCATTAAAGCTTTAAAGATCAAGAACCTCACAGAAGCGAATACTGGCGTTTGGGAAGCCCTTGGATTTCCCGTACTAGGCTCAGTGCAATTGTTAGGATTATTGATCCTGATAATTTCAACCGTTAACTACGTTAATCTGGCAACTGCGCAAAGTTTGGGTCGGAGTCGAGAAATAGGCCTGAGAAAAACTTTGGGTGCAGAACGCTCTCAATTATTAACTCAATTTCTAATAGAAAGTCTCACCATAACAGCATTTGCCATGCTCCTTGCAGTTTCTGGCATTGAACTACTGATCCCGGCATACAATGGCTGGACCGGTAAAGCGGTTACGCTAAATTACCTGAGTATTTTCCCCTGGCTAATTTTCACCACAATCATAGTAGGTTTAGTGGCTGGAGCTTACCCCGCTTATATGATTACTCGCCAAAACCCAATCGACAGCCTGCGTAACGTTAATATTAAGAGTCGAAAAGGAAGTTTTTTTCGCAGTTCAATGATCACCGTGCAATTTTCTATTTCTATATTTATGCTGGCCATGGTTATGACTATCTCGTCGCAAAACAATAAAGTAGAAGAAATGGGGAATGAATTCCCTAAATCTCAAATAGTTTTACTAGAACGTGTTGATGAAAATGGCATTCAAAACAAGCATGAGACTTTACGGCAAGAATTTAATAACATTGGAGATACACAAGGAGTCGCATTTTCTAATGGAGCACCATTTATTTCTAGAGGTGGAACACAAAAAGTAACTCCCATAAAAGGCGACGAATCTTTAGGTTTTGATTTAAGGGCTTTATCAATCGACTTTGAGTTTATGGATGTATACAACATCGACTTATTAGCAGGGCGTTCGTTTAAGCGTGAAATTGCGAATGATATGTACAATGAAGATGTTGAACAAATTAATGTAATTGTCAACCAACTGACTGCCAAAAAGTTAGGTTTTGATAAAGCTGAAAACGCTATTGGCCATACCTTTCATCAGCTCATTGATGGGGACAACATAAAGCCGCGAGAATATAGAATTGTCGGTCTTGTAGCTGATCAATATTTTCTGGGTGTCACTTCAGACATTGTTCCAATGGTATTTCTGATAAGACCAGAACTCCATAACTTTGCCTCAATTAAAGTTAACCAGAATAATTTAAGTCATACCTTAACAGAAATTGATTCTATTTGGAGTCGCGTAATCGAAAACCAGCCAATCCGCCGAACACTGCTAGAATTCCATTTCAACACACTATTTAGAATACTCGAAGCAATTAAGAATGTACTCTCTTCATTTGCAATAGTTGCTCTTTCGCTCGCGTTGATCGGTCTATTTGGATTAGCCGCTTTTATTGCACAACGTCGTACAAAAGAAATCGGCATTCGTAAAATCATGGGGGCGAATACCTATCAAATTATAAGATTACTTTTATGGCAGTTTTCGCTTCCCGTAATCTGGTCAATGTTATTTGCTGTGCCACTAGCATATTTTGCCTCAAAAATATATCTTGATTTTTTTCCAGAACGTATCGATTTTGTGATACCAATAATATTACTTGCTTGTTTAATTAGCATTTTTACAGCATGGATTGTTGTAGTGAGCAATACAATTTCAATAGCCAGAGCAAAACCAATTAAGTCATTACGCTATGAATAATGATTGCGCATTATTTCAACATAAATAACGTTTTTAACAATCATTTCAATATCGACATAATAATTTGGGGAAATCATGAATAAGCATTATCTTTTTGTATTATTACTCGGCCTGCTTACTAATATTTTAAATATAGCAAACGGCGCCGAGAATAATGAAGGCTTAGTAATAAAGGCGTTTGAGAATCAAATAAACAAAGACTTAGAAGACGATGGTATAAATGGAAGTATTTCCGCCGTAATCTTGAAAAAAAACAAGATAATCTGGTCAAAAGCGATAGGCCATATTGACCATAAAAAAATGATTGTTGCAGATGAGGATTCAATTTACCGTATTGGCTCCATGACTAAATCAATAACGGGATTTTTGTTGATACTTCTTCATCAGGAAGAGGTTATTAACATAAATGAGCCAATTGAAAAATATCTGCCTGAAGTTAAACTAATCAAAGGCTATTCAAATGCTACGAAAATTACATTCAAACAACTGGCATCTCATACATCCGGTTTAGCGAGAGAACCTCAACTACGCAGTTCTCATTCGGGGTCAATCTCTGAATGGGAGAAAAAGTTAATATCATCTATTCCACACACATCATTCCGTTCCAGGCCGGGAAAAAGATTTAGTTATTCAAATATTGGTTTTGGTATATTAGGCTTGGCATTATCACGCGCAGCTAAAATGCCATTTATACAGCTAGTAGAAGAGAAAATACTTAAACCTCTTAAAATGACTAATACTTATTTTAGAGTGCCTACGAATAAAAAGACTAACTTATCAGTCGGCATGGGAGGCGGTCCTTTGGCAAGACTCGATCTTGAATTACCCAAATTAGAACACGCTGGTCGTGGTTATAAAATCCCAAATGGATCTTTGTATTCAACCCCAACAGATTTAGCCAAGTTTATAATGGCCGTTATGGGATATAGTGATTTACTTTCTCAGAAAAATTTACTTCTATTACAAAAATCCCATACACCGACTAGCAATCTACGAGAAAACTATGCTTTGGGTTTTCAGTTATACTCAAAAAATAATTTTAGTACTGTCAGTCATGGAGGTTCTACACCCGGCTACTCAGCACATTTTGAATTTAATGACAAAAGCAGGTACGGCGTAGTTATTATGCGAAATTATAACTGGGGAAATACCAATTTTGATTTAAGAGTAAATGCCTTATTAAAACAGCTGGCAAACGCCTCTGACACTTAGAGAAACTCCAATTTATTCTGTGTTACTTAGCAAGTATAGAACTCACATTTTTGTAACTACTCAGCGTAATTCAGTAATATTCATTAACAAAAGCGGGTGATTTTCCTTCAAATATCATTTTCATAGCGTCACTTGAACTCACACCATGCTTTCGGCAGGTAGATAGATAACTGCGTACCCGACAAAATAT
>JBFFIY010000031.1:0-41349 GCA_041556195.1 Enterobacterales bacterium | reverse complement strand
TCGAGGCAAAAAATGTGATTATACTCGATTATTTGACCATTTTTGAACGACGAAAAATCTTTCTGGAAAAGATTTTCGCGCCAGCCCCGAAGGGGTGAAGTATAGGGATGTGCTTCACAAATGGCTCATTTTAGGGGTAAGTTGAATAGTTACGTTTTAGGAAATCGAAGGGAGATGTTATGAATCAAAGAATTGTTGTTGATCCGATCACCCGCATAGAGGGCCATTTACGCATTGAAGCGCAGATGGATGGTAATCGGATCGCCAAGGCTTATTCTGCTGGAACCATGGTACGTGGTATTGAAATCATTTTACGTGGTCGAGATCCGAGGGATGCCTGGGCATTTACCCAACGTATATGTGGTGTCTGTACATTGGTGCATGGGATCGCATCTGTGCGCTCAGTTGAAAATGCGTTGGATATTACCATACCTCCCAATGCTAATTTGATCCGAAATCTGATGATAGGTGCACAATACGTACATGATCATGTGATGCATTTTTACCACCTGCATGCACTGGACTGGGTGGATGTGGTATCGGCATTAAATGCGGATCCAAAAGCCACTGCACAACTCGCCCAGTCTTTGAGCAACTATCCCAAATCTTCCCCCGGTTATTTTGCGGACAGACAAAAGAAACTGAAGAACTTTGTCGAAGCCGGTCAGTTGGGAATTTTTGCCAATGCGTATTGGGGACATCCTGAATACAAGCTTCCAGCCGAAGCTAATCTGATGGCGGTTTCTCATTATCTTGACGCATTGGAATGGCAGCGTGATGTGGCTAAAATTCTGACAATTTTCGGTGGTAAAAATCCTCATCCCAATTTTCTGGTGGGTGGTGTACCCAGTTCCATCGATTTGAATTCAGATTCGGCACTTAATGCAAAACGTTTGGCACAGGTTCAGGTAATTATCAATCAGATGCGTAATTTTGTCGATCAAGCTTATGTTCCGGACACACTGGCTATTGCCAGTTTTTACAAAGACTGGGGGAGCCGCGGTGAAGGGCTGGGCAATTTTATGTGCTATGGCGATCTGCCGGAGAAGGGCATGGATGATCCAGGTAGTTTCCTTATCCCTCGCGGCATCATTCTGGATCGGGATCTATCCACCGTGCATGAAATAGATTTTTCTGATCCCGGTCAAATTCAGGAATTTGTTTCCCATTCCTGGTACGACTACAGCAAGGGTAAAGAGAGTGGACTACATCCGTGGGCTGGAGAAACCGAATTAAATTACACCGGGCCCAAACCGCCTTATGAGCACCTGGATGTAGATCAATCTTATTCCTGGTTGAAGTCCCCTCGTTGGAAAGACAAAGCGATGGAAGTAGGGCCTCTGGCAAGAGTACTTATGCTTTATGCTTCTGGACATGAACCAACACGCGACTTGGTGAACATGACTTTGAAACAATTAGATGTTCCCGTAACCGCGTTGTTTTCTACATTGGGTCGCACAGCTGCACGTACACTTGAAACTAAAATAATTGTCGATAACATGCAGTTATGGCTCAACAATTTGCTGAGCAATATTCGTAATGGTGATACCAGAACCTTTAACCAGCAGCTATGGGAACCTTCCAGTTGGCCAAAACAGGCAAAAGGCTTTGGAGTAACCGAGGCGCCACGTGGCGCACTGGCTCATTGGGTGGTAATTGAGGATGAGAAAATCAGTAATTATCAGTGTGTGGTGCCCAGCACCTGGAATGCCGGTCCGCGTGATGCCAATGATCAGCCAGGTGCTTATGAAGCTGCATTACAACAGAACCATCAATTACATGATGTGAAGCAACCTCTTGAAATATTGCGCACCATTCATAGTTTTGATCCTTGCATTGCCTGTGCAGTACATCTAATGGATGAAGCAGGAAACGAAATGTTAGAAGTTAAAGTTCAATAGGGAGAGGCTGGAAATGAAAACCGTTATAAAAATAGTCTTGAAAACAAGTATCTTGTTAATTATCTGCCTTTTCTCCTCGTCTGTACAAGCGCATATAGCCACTTCAGCAAATGATTTTGTGGCGGGTTTTACGCATCCCTGGTTGGGTATCGATCATCTATTTGTGGCTATGGCGATAGGGGCCTGGTCGGCATTGCAAATGGATCGTAAATTTCGCTGGCTACCGGTGATTTTCCTATTGAGCCTCAGCTGCGGTTTGTTGCTGTCAACTATTGCGGTTAATTGGTTGGGTATGGAGATAGCTATTATCCTTAGCATCATGGTCTGTATCTTGTTAGTGAGTTTACAGCTTCAACTGTCTTTGGCTGCAGCCATTTTGTTGACGGGAACGTTCGGCCTGTTTCAGGGTAATATTCACGCAGTCGCGCTACAGATGACAAATGTTGCTTCGTTCATCGGTTTGTTTCTGGCTAGCAGTTTAATGCTACTTGTTAGTTGGCAGTTGACCAGGATTGCACAAACTATACGGATTAAACAACAGTGGTGTAATGGACTTGCCTTTTTAGGTGTAACAAGTCTGTTGCTTTCAGTGGCAGGTTGAGAGAAGAAACTCTTCAAATCTGGAGCTCTCCGCTCCAGGCACGCTGGAGTACTGTATTGCTTTCGATTTAATTCTGACTGCTCTGCATATGCAGAAGACTCTTAATAAATAATTGGTGGATTAAATTGAGCGTTATAACTAAAAATGATTTCGGCAACAGAGTCATTCATTATCGCTGGTGGCTCATCTTCTTCACTTTGTTGCTCTTTCTTGTTAGCTCATTTGGTTCTCAATATCTAACCATAAACAATGATACCCGAGTCTTCTTCAGTGAGAAAAACCCGCAATTTAAGTCATTTGAGGCATTGGAAAAAACCTATACCAAGGATCAGAGTGTTATTTTTATCATTGCACCCAGAGATGGAAATGTTTTTACCCGCGAGGTGTTATTTGCCATCGAAGATCTGACCGAGCGATCATGGCAAATACCTTATTCCAGCCGGGTTGACTCCATCACTAACTTCCAACATGCGCATGCGGTTGAAGATGATCTTATTGTGGAAAATCTGGCTGAAAATGCGCCTGAGTTGACTGATGATGATTTAGTCCGAATCAGCAATATTGCACTTTCCGAATCCATGTTGGTGAATCGTCTGGTTTCACCCTCCGGCCATGTCACCAGTGTTTTTATTAATTGTCTCTATCCCGGAGAGTCGCTGGATGAAGTACCACAGATCACCAGATTTTCACGAGAACTTATGGATGAGTTTCGCATCAAATATCCTGATATTGAGATCTATCTGTTTGGTAGCATCATTCTGGATAATGCCTTTGGAGAAATCGGGCTTGATGACATGAAGAATTTGATCCCGTTCATGTATCTTATGCTGATCGTAATTATCGGACTCTGCCTGCGTTCAATCATCGTCACCTTCACAACTTTTTTGATCATATTGATGTCAATGTTAACCGGCATGGGAATTGCCGGTTGGCTTGGGATCAGCCTTACTGCAGCATCTATTGGGGCACCAACAATTATTATGACACTTGCGGTGGCGGACAGTGTGCATATCCAAGCTTCTATCTACTACCAGCTGCGAGAAGGCAAGTCAAAACAGGAAGCTATTGTCGAGTCGCTCAGGATCAATCTACAACCAGTATTTTTGACGACGATCACCACTGCTATTGGATTTCTGTCGATGAACTTCTCCGATGCTCCACCTTTTCGTGATCTTGGAAATATCGTGTCGATAGGGGTTATAGCCGCACTCATTTATTCCGTCTTGTTTCTTCCTGCACTTTTGTCTTTTTTCCCACTGAGAAGCGACAAAAAAAACAAATCTGAAGCAGAACAATGCTGTAACTGGCTGGCCTGTTTCGTTATCAGAAAGCGTGAAGCAGTGTTCTGGACCTCAGTGTTTGTCATCACACTTTTAAGTGCCGGGACGGCAAGTGTTGAGCTAAATGACAATTTTCTTAACTATCTGGGTAAGCGATATGAAGAGCGTCAGGCTGGTGATTTCTATCAACAGAACCTGAGTGGAGCCGATGTGATTGAGTATTCCCTCCAGGCTGAGGGATCGGGAGGTATCAACAGCCCCGACTATCTGGAAACGGTGGAAGCCTTTGCCAACTGGTACCGTCAGCAGCCTAAAGTGGTTCACGTTGCCAGCATTAGCGATACAGTGAAACGTCTGAACAAGAACTTGCATGCTGATGATGAATCTTATTATCGCGTACCTGAATCGAGAGAACTTGCGGCTCAGTATCTGTTGCTCTATGAGTTGTCCTTACCTTTTGGTCTTGATCTCAATAACCAGATCAATGTGGATAAGTCAGCGACCAGAATGTCGGTGCTCATAAAGGACACATCCACGCGGGAGATCCGGGAACTGGATGAGAAGGCTCGGCAGTGGTTAAAGCAGAATGCCCCGCCAGGTATGTTTACCTATGGCTCAGGATTATCGGTGATCTGGGCTCACTTATCTGAGCGTAACATCAATAATATGCTGGGTGCTTCTCTAGGCGCCCTGGTGCTGATTTCTCTTATTCTGATCTTTGCCCTGAAGAGCTTTCGTCTTGGTTTAATCAGTTTACTCCCTAATTTGGCTCCAGCGTTTATGGCATTTGGGATCTGGGGCATGATGTTTGGACAGGTTGGTCTTGGGTTGTCGGTTGTGGTGGCGATGACACTGGGTATTGTGGTTGATGATACCATACACTTCATTAGCAAATACCTGCGTGCCCACCGTGAATATGGCATGGGAGCGGAAGAGGGAATTCAATATGCGTTTCATACTGTTGGCACGGCTATGTGGGTGACAACGGCAGCACTTGTTGCAGGTTTTATGGTGCTCACACTTTCCGGTTTTAGAATGAATTCCGATACGGGATTGCTCTCAGCGCTGACCATTCTTCTGGCGCTGATTATGGATTTCCTGTTCTTGCCGACATTGCTTATGAAGAGTTATAAACACAAGACAGCAGGAGGAACACAATGAACAAAAGATTAATTGGGTTATTACTTCCTCTATTTTTAATGCCGATTTCAGCCACTGCTGAAACAGCTGCTGAAAAGGGGCTGGCTATTATCGAGGAGGCCGATAAACGTGATAGTGGCTGGAATGACTCCAGATCCAGGTTGACGATGATCCTGCAAAATCGACATGGAGATAAGAGCACAAGGGAGCTACGTAGTATGTCACTCGAAGTACAGGATGATGGCGATAAAACACTAACCATTTTTGACATCCCAAAAGATGTAAAGGGCACGGCCTTCCTTAATTTTACACATAAAGTTGGTGATGATGATCAGTGGATCTTTTTACCAGCCCTGAAGCGAGTAAAACGCATTGCTTCTCGTAATAAGTCAGGATCATTTATGGGAAGTGAGTTTGCCTATGAAGATATCGCGAGTCAGGAGGTAGAGAAATACACTTATAACTGGCTGCGTGATGAAACCTATGAAGGGCGAGAGTGCTTTGTGGTTGAATCTTATCCGGTTGATATAAAAAATTCAGGTTATACACGAATTGTCAGTTGGATAGACAAGACCGAATACCGTAGTTGGAAAGTTGAATTTTACGACAGGAAAAAGTCGCATTTGAAAACCCTGACCTTCAAGAATTACAGACAATATCTAAACCAATACTGGAGAGCCGATGAGATGGATATGATCAACCACCAGAACGGTAAAAGTACACGACTCATTTCTAACTCATATAATTTTCGCACTGGTCTTACGGAGAAAGATTTCACCAGGAGTAGTTTGATAAGAGTGAGATGAATATCTGTTTATCCCAACTTATCATTGCTAACCCGTTTTAAAAGGATCCTTACTTTATCTGATATTTATCAGAGGTTTTTTTTATATTAAGCATAATATGAATTAGGGAGAGCCGATTCGGGTTTGCTGTGGATAAAATTCAAGTTCAAAGATCTCATCAAAGGGAGTCTGTAATGAAGAAAAATCTAATCACCACTCTTTTAATTTCACTCATCTTGCTTGCTTCGCCCATCTTTGCATTGGACGGTGGCATTGAGCATTTGCGTGAGACCAGCAAGGCTTTTTCTTCAGTGATGACTGCTGTATCGCCTTCGGTGGTTTACATTCAGGTTGAAGGTAAAATTTCGAATACCCGTTTCCACGACTTCCGCTCGCCTTTTGGTAATGAGTGGCCTTTTGGTGAGGAGCTGTTCGAGCACTTTTTTGGCAAACGTTTTCGTGATTTGCCAGAACCACAAAAGCCAAGGGAACAACGTCGGTTAATAGGTCAGGGATCGGGTTTTGTTTTTACCAGCAAAGATGGCCTGTTTATTGATAAGAGTTATATCCTGACAAATAATCATGTGGTGAAAAATGCAGACAGGATCCGGGTGACACTTAAGGATGGAAGAGAGTTTGATGCTGAAATTGTGGGTACGGATCCGCAATCTGATATAGCGCTGCTTAACATAAAAACTGGTAAGTTATCTGCTCTAAAATTGGGAGACTCATCCAAGTTGCAGGTTGGTGAATGGGTAATGGCTATTGGCAATCCATTTGGATTAAACAATACTCTTACCGTGGGGGTGGTCAGCGCTAAAGGAAGAACAAGTCTTGGGCTTAGTGACTATGAAGATTTTATCCAGACTGATGCAGCCATTAACCCTGGCAACTCTGGAGGACCTCTGGTTAATTTAGAAGGGGAAGTAGTTGGGATCAATAGTGCAATATTCACCAGAAGCGGCGGTTATATGGGCATTGGCTTTGCCATACCCATTAACCTTGTTAAAGGTATTGCCAATCAATTGATGGATAAGGGAGAAGTTACCCGTGGTTTCCTGGGAGTTATCATTCAGGAGCTGACTCCAAAATTGGCCGAGTCTTTTGATCTTAAGGAATATGAAGGTGTTCTGATTTCTCAAGTGATGGAAGATTCACCAGCAAAAAAAGCTGGGTTAAAACAAGGTGATATTATTGTCTCATATGAAGGGAAGCCGGTGAGTAAAGTGAACAGCCTGCGTAATCTAATCGCTTTGGGAACACCTGAAAGCCAAAAAAAATTCACTATTATCCGGGATGGAAAACGTCAAAATGTTATGGTTACCATTGGTTTGCTCACTCCAGATAAAGCTATAGAACAGACTCCTGTTCACAGTAGTGAAGAAATAGGTATTACAGTACAGCCACTGACAGCTCAATTGTCTGAACAACTTGGTATTAAAGAGAAACATGGTGTGGTTGTAACGAAAGTTAAGCCGGGTTCAATCGCTGAAATGGCGGGTATTAAACCTGATACTGTGATCCTTCAGGTCAATCACAAACCCGTGAAAACGGTTGCTGAATTCATGCGAGCTATTGAAAAGAGTCGTAAAGATAAACGTGTATTATTGCTTCTTAATAAAGCAAATATACAGCAATATGTGGTATTAAGCTGGAAATAATAAATAACGAAAAAATTTAATGTTGATGACAATGGGTAATAAACATAAGAGTGATAGGTAATTAGATGCTATTATAAAATGGTATATTCCCTATAAAGGAATAAGTTATGGCGGACAAAACCATTCGACTCATAAATGCATTAAAACAGGCGTCAGTCTATCCCCACCCAGTGCAATCTATTGAGGTTATCGAAACCCATATCTCCTGGGTTATTTTGACAGGGCATTATGCCTATAAGCTTAAAAAGCCAGTTGATATGGGGTTTCTTGATTTTACTACGCTTGAAAAACGCCATCATTATTGTCAACAGGAATTCAAACTTAATCGTCGTTTGTCTCCAGATTACTATCTCGAAGTTGTCGCCATTTCAGGGAGTGTAGATGCACCGGAAATTAAAGTTGATTGTGCCCAGAATAATGTTATTGAGTACGCTGTAAAAATGAAACAATTTCCCCAGAGTGCCCAACTTGATCGACGGTTAAAATATGGCAAGTTGAGTTTCACTCAAATCGATAAACTGGCTCAAAAAATCGCCGAATTTCATGAGCAGATCAAAGTCGATGCGTTTGAAAAAGAAAATGAGTTTGGAACTGCAGACTGTGTTTTAAAAAATGTACTAGATTGTTATGATAGCACCATGAAGAACATCAATGAGTCCGCTCAGAATGAACGAGTGAAAAGTTTAAGGGATTGGAGTTGTCACGAATTTGAAAAACTTAAAAATACTTTTGTACAAAGAAAAAAGAATGGTTTTATTCGAGCCTGCCATGGAGATCTACATTTACGTAATATCGCTATTGTCGACAATGAGGTAGTGATTTTTGATGGTATCGAATTTAGCGATGTACTTTTATGGAATGATGTTATAAGCGAAGTGGCCTTTCTTATAATGGATCTGGGTGATCATGGCCAGTCGGCTATGGCTTATCATTTTCTTAATCGCTATCTGGAAATTACCGGAGACTACGAGGGGATTACTACACTTTCATTTTATCTGGTTTATCGAGCCATGGTACGCTGTATGGTAAGTAGTATTCGTTTAAACCAGTCTGGACTTGATAGGAAACAGTATACTGAGGAGTTGCAGAATTTTAAAAACTACCTGTCACTGGCTGAGAATTATACCAAACCAATATCCAACAAACTTATTATAACTCATGGTTATTCCGGTTCAGGTAAAACAACTATCAGCCAGGAAATTTTAGAGCATTTGCCTGCAATAAGAATTCGTTCAGATATCGAACGAAAACGATTGTCAGGATTATCTGAAACTCAACGTTCTGATGATGAACAGAAAAAAATTATTTACTCAAAGCAGGTGAATGAACAAACCTACCAACGGTTGTTGGAACTTAGTCAACGCTTACTTGAAGCGCAGTATCATGTGATAGTAGATGCCGCATTCTTACAACAGGAAAGGCGCAAGCCATTCAAAGAACTTGCACAAACATTACACAAAAATTTTGTCATTCTTGATTGTCAGGCTGGAGTAGAAATATTAAAACTGAGGTTGAACCAAAGACAAGTTTTAAATCGGGATGCATCAGATGCTGATATTGATGTGTTGCAAAAACAGTTAGTCAATAGAACAGAATTTAACCAAAATGAAATTGGTGATGTTATCCATATAGATACTCAACAAAATATTGAGATTGATTGCTTATGCCAGAAGATTTTGCGAGTTGAGAAAGTTTCCTGATAAATCAAAATTCCGCTCATCGTTTAAGATCTTCAATTTTTAGCCAATCTTCCTTCAAGCAATGCGCGATGTTTTTCAAATGTTTCTTTAATAAACTCCAGGAAAACACGTACTCTCGGCGTATCTTTAAAATCGGGATGGATCAGCAACCAGATGTCTTTTTCCGTTCGTATACTTCCAGGAGGGACGCGAATAAGGCTGTCGTCAATATCTGCGAAACAGCAGGGCAAAAGAGCCTTACCAAGACCTGCTTTGACGGCTTCAACCAACGATGTCAGGTGATCAACAGTATAATTGAATTTGATATTTGTGTATCCCTCCTGTTTCAACCATGACAAGTGAGAATCGGTATCATCACTTTTAATCCAGGTGAGATCTTTATTGAGTTGAGATTTTGCACAGTAGACAGAGCTTGCATAACTGACGAGTTTTATGCCAACCAGATAAGGCGGGGGTAAGTCATCAGGTTTGAGTACCCTTAATGCTATATCAGCTTCCCGTTTTGACAAGTTGGTGTTTCTGTTTGATACAGCCAACTCCAGATCAATATTTGGGTTGTTTTTGCAAAATAGAGTGATATCCGGCATCAATAAGTTGGTCGCTAAAGGAGCGGGTAAAGCGACTTTTAGAGTTCCACTTAAATCGGGTTGGCGCTTAAATAAATGACGGTCAATAGAAAAAACTTCTTTTTCAATACGACCAACATTTGTCAGTATTTCCTTTCCTGCTGGCGTAATTTCAAAACCCGTAGGAAGCTTTTCAAATAAAGCCGTACCTATGAAATGTTCAAATGCTGCAATGCGCCTGGATACGGTTGATTGGTTAATATCGAGTTCATTAGCTGCCCCACGCACTGAACCCGCACGTGCAATTGCTAAAAAAATTTTTAGATCATCCCAATCCATAATAAACGCTTAGGCAAAAAATAACTCAGCAATTATGCAACAGCCCTTTGCGTTTTTCAAGTCTTAACTTAAGACACTGTAAGGCTTAGACTCTTTTTGCTGAAATGGCAAATTCAATTTAACAGGAGATCAAACTCGTGAAATTAGAGTTCAATAAATCAATAGCTGCTGCGGTAATTCTGGCAACTGGTTTTACAACGACTGCTCTGCTATCAAATAATGTTATGGCTGGCGAACATAAAATGGCAAAACACCAAAGTGAGCTAAAACAAGCGCATATCAAGTTTAGTAAAGATAAAGTTTATGAGATAGCTTATGTATCAATTGTCCCTGGCAAGGAAAAAGAGATATTCGGAGATTACTTTCCAAAAGTTATGCCGATAGTTGCCAAATATGGTGGTAAACCAGTAGGGATGCTAGCCGTACCGGGTGTAAAAGATGGCACAAAACACGCGCAAATGGCATCCATATTTGAGTGGCCTTCAGTTGATTCCTGGTTCCAGTTGCATAAAAACCCTGACTTCTTGAAAATAGTTCATATTCGAGACGAAGCATTATCATTTGGCAATCCTGCTAACTTCTATACTGTGGACAATGATTTCGAGGCGGCTTTTACAGAAGGAAAAATGTATGAATTGGCTACTTATACGTTGAAACAAGACGATGATGGCTGGTCAAGTAAAAAATCAGTCTTTGATGAGTTTGTTAAGAAAGAAGAGAGTATAGCGATTGCTAACGGAATGAAACAAGATATTATTTTTACCCCTGTTCAATTGTCAGCCCATATGAAAGAAACTATCGATATTGCCTGTAGTCATCATAATGGCTATAACTCAGATGATCTCGGTTTGGTTCCTCAGATGACTCGCATTAGAGAATGGTCGAATTTTGAATCCTACGATAAACATTTAGTTTCTCGTTCACTTAAAAAAGCGAATAAAGTGAAAAATGATGCTGTAAAACATGAGCTTGTTCTAAAAACGGTCTTCGGGTTTCCTGCAAGTTAATTTGTAGAAGTGAAACCATGTTTAGCCTGAACTCTGGATGAAAATATGTCATCTAATTTTATTAAATGTCGAATTTTCAGCATGTTATAAGCATTGTTACTTTTCAAATATTGAGGGATGTATCTTATCCCGAGCTCAGGTTATTTAGTAACGAGAGGAATGAGTACCCCACTCGTTACTACCTCCGGTTAGTTATTTCATCTCATTCAACGGTTAAATCCAAAGCTCACCGTCAATTACAGAAATGAGGGCTGGTTAATGATAAATAAGTGCAATTCTGGACTAAAATTGAAGATTTTTATCTTATTATTTCTAATGAGTTTTGTTAGTACTGTTTCAGCCATTGATATCGGTAAACAGGCTCCTGATTTTGAGTTGTACACAATTGATAGAAACAAGTTTGTGCTCTCAGAACATTTCAGAAAGAAGCCGGTTTACCTGGTGTTTTGGGCTACCTGGTGTCCAGTATGTAGAGCCGAAATACCTGCGTTAATAAAAATACACCAACAATTTGGTGAAGCCATTACCTTCCTTGCGATAAATGTAGGGCAAGACGATTCAATTAAAAAAGTAAGAAAATATCAGGAAGATTACCAGTTGCCTTATAAACTTGCCTTTGATCAGGGCTCAATCATATCTCGCATGTATGGTGTAGTTGGCACACCCTGGCAAGTAATTATAGATGTGAACGGAAAGATTCGATATCGAGGCAGCCATACTCCAGAAAATCTGGAACAGCATATGGAAACACTTACTCAGCTTGATAAGCACTAAAGAAAAACGATAAAAATGATTCAACTTAACATCATCATGTAGAGGTCAACTGATGAACATTAGGTTAAATGTACTCGGAATAACTGTTAACAAGTATCCAGGTCCGTTGGTCGATTAAAGATAGTTACAATCTTCTTCATCTTGACTTTCCAGAGTGCTCGCGTTTTGCAGAAATATCCTTAAGCAACACGTAACGTTTTGCCAGGTTTATCTTTAGGTTTTGATCAAATCATTTATATTCCACTTGACAAATCAGCCGCTGATGTTAATGTAACCAACCGGTTACTTTTAAATGTAAGTGACAAATAATTAATAATTAATAATTAATAATTTCACAAAAAGGAGAATAAATAAATGCGTATGTTTGGCATAATAAAATCGATCATTGTACTATTTTTGGGATTCACAGTGTTCCTGTTTTCTGGAAGTTTGTTGGCTGATGACAAACAAAAAGAGAAAATTTCTTTTTCCGTTGCCAGCCTTGATGGAACTTACGTTATGGCGTCTACTGGGGCAGGGGGAACTGTTGGGCCTGAGGCGCTGTTTGGTGTGTTGAAATTCGAGGGAGACGGATCATTTGTTGGAAGCCTTGAAAATAATACAGGTGTATTCCTGGGGCAGCGTACTGTTACTAGCTATGATGTTCTGGGTACGTACGATATTACTGATGTAGGGCGGGGAACTCTTGATTTGAGAAATATTCCCGGCTTAGGAGAAGCAATTTTCGTAACGACACAAACACAAATACTAAATCGGAAAATTATTGCGACGGAAATATCGTTTGTAACTCGTGAACGAAGTGCGTCTGGAAATACCATCAGTGGAAAAATAGTTCGTCGCACGTATGATGGTGAACTGGGAGCTGAAGCTATGACTGGAGATTTTGGTTTTGTAAACTCAGGCCTTGGTGGGGTTGCTCCAGGTATTGCGTTGGGTGATGTCAACTGGGACGCAAAAACCGGTATTGTGAAAGGCGACTTCACTATTAGTGCTGTAGATCCGTCTGGTGAAAGAGTTCTCTTTGATTTCTTTTCTGGTGGGCCTTATACGCCTGACAACAAGAATGATGGTACGGGTACGACCTTCTCGGATACAACTGGTGGCAGTTCGCATTATGTTGTTACTAAGGTGAAAGCATTTCACGGAAAATTAGTTGCTGAGGAAATCTTTTTTGTACCTGAATTTTTAGATCCTTTAGGAAATTTCAGTCCCGCCTTTATGACTAGAATATCTAATTAACCTCAACTCGGGATTAAATTTGGACTAAAGGGAAAGTAATTGTCTGTCCATCGTTCAGATTATTCATTTAAAACGACATAAAAAGGGATGGGCAGGTAGGATAGTTTGTGGAAATATACTTTGTATCAAGTCAGATGGACGAAATTAGATGAAATTCTGGTGGCTACCACCCGGTTTGATAAACTACACTGTAGGAGTTTCAGGATTCATCATATTAGCAATGTGATGTGATCTTTAAAGTTGAATTTCCCTTTATAATTGAGTTAGATATACCTGGTCAGAGCAATAAGTCAAAACTATTTTGGCTGGTTTTCGTGATTTTTTTAAATCAGCCTAATCCTCCGAGCCACATACATTATTTTCGACGTAGAATAATTATAAATTAACAACTAAAGGTTT
The DNA here is from genome assembly GCA_041556195.1 of Enterobacterales bacterium. Taxonomy (GTDB): domain Bacteria; phylum Pseudomonadota; class Gammaproteobacteria; order Enterobacterales; genus 21-14-all-40-8. The sequence goes on along the minus strand of JBFFIY010000031.1, from coordinate 27,957 downwards.
TTAAATTTACCTGGAGTTGTGTTTTTTACTTTTTTAAAGGCTCTTATAAACGAAACCTCAGAATCATAGCCAACTAGCTGTGCGACTTCGACGGTAGACATGTTGGTTTCTTTTAAAAGTTGAGTAGATAAATCAATACGCCAATTTGCAAGATACTTCATGGGAGTGGAACCAACGAGAAGATTAAATTTATTAATAAATTTAGTTCTCGAAATATTTACCTCTTTAGCAAGGCTGTCAACCGTCCATTTGTGATAAGGCGACTTATGCATCAAAGATAAAGCTTTGCTTATTTCGGGATCGGTCATTGCAGTTAACCAACCTTTAGATTCCAGTTTATTATTCTCCAACCAATGTCTTACAATAAAAATTAAAAGCATATCAATGAGACACAAGGTAATCATGCTACTCCCTACGAGCTCCGAGCTATCTTCGCGTATAAGCATTTGAACTGTATCTCGAAAATAAGGACAGTCGCACGTGTCTTGAGCCTTTATGTGAATAAAATCAGGCATGAGTGAGAAAAAGGGTAAAGAAGTATTTGATTTTAACCTGTATTTGCCACAAATGAGATTTGTAGTATGCATTGTATCTTTTTTACGGGCTTTTTTTGCGCGTTTAACTTCTTCAACGTAATTCAATGTTTTAGAACTTAACGAGCTGGAAAGTGAGTATTTTTTCGCCCTTGGTATGAAAAGTACATCACCCTGGTAGAGTTGAATGGCGTCCTTTTTGTTTTTATTCATAGAGAAAATACAATTTCCCGTTTTTATGACGTGAAAGAGTGATTTTTCTTCAGGTAGAAAACTCATACCCCAGGGAGCTGGCAATACAGGACTGCATATTATTTTAGAGTCAAGTTGCGCCGTGGTTAAAAAACTTGTCAATACATCTTTTATCTGATTTGTAGTCATACCTGCATTTATAACCTGCATCATTTTTTTTGTTTCTGAAATTCAAGTTTACTTCAAATATATAAACGAATACATAAAAATGTATTTGTTACGTTTGAAACCTTGTTGAGTGTGTTTTATGTATAAAAATGTATTTTATGTTTGTTAATTGGTATTTATTGTTAATTATTTGGTTATAAAAAAGTTAAAAATGTATTGTGCGTGCTAAACGCTTGTGCCGATATTTAATGAATGTAAAATTTTGGAAAAGTTGTCATCGGCTTATTGTACTGCCTTCTTGATATAGATTATACATTTCAGCTGTCTTCAATAAGTTGAGGATTGAGGATAGGTAAGTTGAAAATATCGGGGCAGATTATAAATTGGTTTATTTCCAAAAGGATATTATTTATGAAAACTAGAATACAAATATTAACCTGCTTTATTGCCATTTCTATTTGCATGGGTTCGGCTCAAGCGGAAAAAAATGGGAAAAACAGATTTGCCGGGAAGGGCTCTAGCATTAATGAAGTTCCTGCTCTACCAGCATTGCTAACGCGAACTGTGAACGATGGGAAGGGAGCTTTTCTGGATGTTTCCTTGGGGGGGAATGTCGATGAGGATGACAATGATGGCAGCCCGTCTATTACACTGAGATTGCCTCCCACTACACAAGGCCCTTTTTGGCCACCCAGTTCTCTCGCTAATGAGAATGGAGATTTTATAGTTGTAGGAGCATTATTACAACGCGATGAATCGGGAGCTGTGATACCGGTTGCCAACCAGGCTGCTATTGTTTCAAAAAATACTGTTCCCCCGTTGGATGAAAATGGTAAAGAGGATTTTACTAACCTCTTTGGAGCACCCTATAAAGTCGTTAGACATCTGAACTTATCTGAAGGTAGCAAAGATCTGGAAATTGAGCTTTACACAAACTCTTTCGGCCCCTTCAAAGGTGACTTCGGTGGAGGTCCGAGAATTCCGGCATTCGGAGAGAGCGACTACAACTTAAATTCGTTTGATATTAATGGAAATATCTGTCCAGATTTGTTCCCAGCTTTGTCTCAGAGATTTACCTATATGAAGGCCAGCTATCCTCTACATAAAGCACCTATTTGGGGTTTTCAAGGTGATGATCTGGCATTTGATATTGATTCAGGAAAAGCTTATGTTCCTGTTGAAAAAAATGGGAAGAATTGTATGCCGACGGGGTGTGAAGGAGAAGACAATGTACATTCCAGAAGGAGCGACCCGATTACATTGGGGGAATGGTTAAAAGCTGACGTCAGAGTAAAGATTACGTTGATCGACTACGACACTTCAATTGAAGCATATACCGCTGCCAGGTTTGAAGTACGTGCACATAATCTGCTTCCTGGATCGCTTTACCAGTTTGTCACCGTGCGTACAAATGTGCTTGCAGGATTTCCCTTGAGAAAAGTTCCCACTTTACCAGCCTTGGCCAGCTTGATTGTTACTGATGAGAAGGGAAAAGGTCACTTGTCTTTCAGGGTAGAAAATCCATTTCCTGCTGCCGAAAAGGATGATGCGGGTTTGAGAATTGTCGGCCTTGCGATGGGATACAAATCTGACTTTAGCGTGTGGGGTCTTTGTCCTATCCGGTTGGGGCCTGGTGTTGGAGTCCATGCACCAGTCAATTCCTTTTCCGATGGAACTCTGGATGTAACGAATTTTGTGACCAAAGCAAAAGTAGCGCATTGATTCAACCCAAAAGTTCATGTTGATAATAATAACAGTTACTTTAATACCAACAAATTAGGAGAAGAAAATTGAATATACAAATATCAAAAATATTATTAAACGGTTTACAAGGTTTGGTGGCTTTATCCTTTGTAATTGGTTCTGCTGTTTCGGTGGCTTCAGACGAAAAAACATACGAGAATTTTTTTAAAACAAACTCCAAAAATCATAGTGATAGCAAAAGTGGTGAAAATGCTCACGGTCAATATCACAGTAGTCTGACAGAACTGGGTCGAAAAATACGAAGTAAATTACATCCAGAGACACTACCGCCAGCAGCGGTTGGTCCCTATTTAGGTGAAAAGGGGTATTACTATGAAGAAGTTGGCACCGGTAGCGGACTTTATTGGATTACAGATGGAGCTTATACATCAATGTTTGCGCTGACTGGTGAGGGAGTTATCGTTGTGAACGCTCCCAGTTCATTAGGTTCTTACATAAATATGGCGATCAAGGAAGTTACTACGCAGCCGATTACTCATCTGATCTACACCCACTCTCATTCAGATCATGTGGATGCAGCAGGTGTTTATCCAAAAAATATAACCGTTATTGCTCAAAATCACACTGCTGAACAGTTTAAGAGGCCTTCCCACTTGTCTCTACCTCAGCCAACGGTTACTTTCGACAAAAAATATACTCTCAGTGTTGGTTCGCAAACCTTAGAGTTAGAATACCGTGGCCCAATACACGAAAATGGAAATATTTTCGTGTATTCTCGGGAGCATAAAGCTTTAATGATTGATGATGTAATTCAGCCGGGTTGGGTACCGTTTAAATTCTTACTTTGGGCGCAAGATATTCCTAGCTATGTCTCTGCTTACGATGAGATCCTTTCGTTCGATTTTGACACGTTTTTAGGTGGTCACGTCAATCGTGCTGGGAGTAGGGATGATGTTCTTGAGGCCAAAGAGTATCTATATGACGTTATACAAAATGCGGGGATGGCACTACAGGCAACAGGTCTTAATGTATCAGGTCTGCTTGAAATGGCTGAAGATGTGGGTGATCCAAATACATGGCGTGTGTTCAATGCTTTCCTGGAAGTAGTGACAAGTGAATGTGAGAAGAATGTTTTAGCTAAATGGGGTGACAGACTTGGTGGTGCGGATGTGTTCACCAAGGATAATTGTTGGACAGCACAACAATTCCTCAGGGTAGATTAATTAGTTTATCAGAAAAGATAGATACCTGAATTCGGGATAATAATGGTAGCCAAAATATTATTAAATATTAGTAAGTTAAAAATAGGTTACAGTTAAAATAATTGTACTGGTTGGTTGTTCTTATCCCGAATTCAGGTTAGATAGGCGTTTGTTTACTGGCAGTCGTATAACGAAAGTGTTTGTCTAACATTCGCTTTGTCTTCAAGCTGGGTGGTGTAGATCGAAGAATATTCTGGTTTGCACTACGTGGTTTAAGAACCAGTACTAATTTTGCAATATAAGGCGAATCTAAAAATTGCTTAAATCTGTTGAAGATTACTGATATGAGAGTGAGCGATGAATATAGAAAATTTGATCAGCAAAGTGTCCATAAAAAAATTTCTTCATGGCAATCAAACCTTAATTTTTGGTGTTCTAGACAATAAGTCAGAGCGATATCAATTTATACAAAATGTATTGTTAAGATTTAATTACTTAACTTGCTCGAAAGAAGATAAAGGATTGGTCAAACGCTACCTGATGCGAGTGACGGGATATTCTTGCCAGCAACTCACGCGATTGATACGTCAATATAAGGAGGAAGGTCATATTGAGTGGAAGCCTTGTCGTAGCAATGGATTTGAGCGCCAATATGGAGATCAGGATATACGTTTATTGTTTCAGATTGATGAGCTGCATGATACACCTTGTGCACCTGTTGTTAAAAACCTGTGTGAGCGTGCCCACAAGATTTATGGTAAAATTGAATACCAAAATCTAGCCAGTATTTCTGTTTCTCATCTGTATAATCTAAGAGCCACTATAGGCTACCAAAAACAACGGCGAGCCTTTAGAGTGTTCAGTTCAGGCAAAACTAAACAACGTAAATCTCAGTTAAAAGCTCAGCCAGGCTTCATACGAATTGATACTGTTTATGAGGAAGGTAAAGATAAATCTAATGCTGGTTATCATATCAATGCGGTTGATGAAGTCACAAAATTCGAAGTTGTTTTTTGTGTTGAGGAAATCAACAAAAATTTCCTGCTCCCTGTTTTGAATGAACTAATCGATAAATTTCCTTTTGTAGTAATAAATTTTCATCCAGGCAATGGCTCGTCGAATTTCAGTAAAAAAATTGTCAATTTTCTACAGAAACTAATAGTTGAGTCCAGCATGTCTAGCGCCAGACTGTTCAATGACAATGCGTTAATCGAAAGTAAGAATGTATACGTTTTTAGAAAGAAACCTGTCTCGCATAAATGGATAGACCTGGTTAATCAGTTCAACTTAAACTACCTTTATACTTATATTAACTTTCATCGTCCCTGCTACTTTTCTAAAGCGATTGACGGTGCTAAAGGTAAGCAAACAAAGGTTGATGAAGATAAAAACATAATGACACCTTACGAAAAACTAAAGTCACTACCTCTGTCGGAAAAATATTTGAAATTAGGAGTGACATTTGAAAGTCTGGACAAAGTTGCTATCCAAATAAGTGATAACGAAGCCGCGAAACAATTGCAAATCGAAAGAAGAAAGTTATTTAGTCAGCTTTTTGAAGAAGATAGAAAATATGCATGTAGTCGACTATTCTTTTAAATTCTCCTTCAGGGGTAATGAAATTTTATTGGTCACATCGCTTATCTATTTGTTTTGTTATTATTGATTTTTGAAAGCAGATTGTTGGATTTTTAGATTCAGCTGAATAATTTTTCGGAATGTAATATTCTGCCGAATAATAAAATTAATAACTAAAGATTTTTAAATTTACCAGGAGTTATATTTTTTATTTTTTTAAAGGCTCTTATGAATGAAACTTCTGATTCATAGCCAACTAATTGGGCGACTTGGATAATAGACATATTTGTTTCTTTTAAAAATTGAGTAGATAAATCAATGCGCCAATTTGCAAGGTATTTCATGGGAGTGGAGCCAACGAGAAAATTAAATTTGTTAATAAACTTAGTTCTCGAAACGGCCACTTCCTTAGCAAGGCTGTCAACTGTCCACTTGTGACAGGGCGACTCATGTATCAAAGATAAGGCTTTACTGATTTCGGGATCTGTCATTGCTTTTAACCAACCTTTAGACTCCAGTTCATTATTCTCCAGCCAATGCCGTACAATAAAAATTAAGAGCATATCGATGAGTCGCGAGATAATAAGATTACTTCCTATGAGTTCCTCGGTATCTTCGCGTATAAGCATTTGAACTGTATCTCGAAAATAGGGACAGTCGCACATGTCTTGAGCCTTTATGTGAATAAAATCAGGCATGAGTGAGAAAAAGGGTAAAGAAATATTTGATTTTAACTCGTATGCACCACAAATAAGATTTGTAGTATGCATTGTGCCTTTTTTACAGACTTTTTTTGCGCGTTTAATTTCTTCAACGTAATTTAACGTTTTAGAATTTAATGAACTGGAAAGTGAGTAATTTTTTGCTCTCGGTATGAAAAGTACATCACCCTGACAGAGTTGAATGGCGTCTTTTTTGTTCTTATTCATAGAGAAGATACAATTTCCCGTTTTTATGACGTGAAAGAGTGATTTCTCTCCAGGCAGAAAACTCATACCCCAGGGAGCAGGTAACATAGGACAGCATATTATTTTAGAGCCAAGTTGTGCAGTGGTTAAAAAATTTGCCAATACGTCTTTTATTTTGTTTTTATACATATCGTGCTTTTATCTTTGTTCTTATTCTGGTCCCACCTTACTTTAAAAACTCAAAATAGTACACAAAAAAGTATTTTATGTATATAAAATTGCATTATTTGTTAATTAATAAATGAAAGGTCGTATATTATGGGATTATGAATACAGCGCGACCGCGCTTGTAATTAATGAAAATAGAACTCGGAAAAAGTTATGATTGATTTATACACAGATGCTACGCCTAATGGATTAAAGATTTCAATTGCGCTGGAGGAGATGGGACTTGAGTACAAGCCGCACAGAATTTATTTGGGGGGAGATCAGCTTGAGGCTGAATTTACCAAAATGAATCCAAATCAAAAAATTCCAGTAATTAAAGATGGAGAGACTATTGTAAGCGAGTCAGGTGCCATTTTGTTTTATCTGGCAGAAAAAACTGGGAAATTTCTTCCTGAGGGTTTAGAAAGACGAACCAAAACTATTGAGATGCTTATGTTTCAGATGAGTGGGCTTGGCCCCATGTTTGGTCAATTTCTGGTATTTGCAGGTGCATGGAATAACGAATTTCCTATAGTAACAGAGAGATACACTAAAGAAATTTCTCGTATCTTCGGAGTGTTGGATAAAATTTTGGCGGAAAATGATTTTATTTCTGGAGACGAATACACTATCGCTGATATTGCTTTCCTTCCATGGATTAGAATGTGTCAAGTTCATCCACTAGGAGAACAACTTCCATTGAAAGATAATAAAAATTTAAGTAACTGGTATGACAGAGTAATTGAACGACCAGCTGTTCAAAGGGGGCTTCAAGTACCAGAGCCCTTTTCACCAGAAAAGCAATTTGAAGCATTTGTGAGCGCAACAGTTGGTTTGGGCAAGTTGCATTAATACTTTAGATAAAATTTTTGTGAGAGGGTATCTTGAACAAAAGACTGTAACACATTGAATAATTTTTCCGAGAGGAGTCGTTAATAATACAAGAGCGAATTTGTAGCCAAAAAAATGACAACAAAGACGTTCTTGTTGGAAATGAATGATTAGGGGTATATCTGCTTAATCGTGAAAATATACTATTAGGTGGAATACATTACCTTGATTTATTTAGCTATTTTGAGCAAATTTAACTGAGGACAATTTGATATGTATATTCAATTTAAAGTTCTAGCTTGCATGCTGTTAACATCCGCTGTTTCAGCGAATGAATTAGATACATCGCATAGGGAAAAATTTTTTCCTGGTTACGTGACTCATGGCATCAATAACTTTAACGATAAGTTGTTGATGGATTATTCTCAAGTATCACCAGGTATAGCCATTTTAAACCTTGATCCTCCTGTGAAGGAAATTGGCGCTTTTAATGCTGGAGGAACTGAAGCCAGTGTAATTAATGAGAATACAGATCGTGATCTTCCGCTAGCCACAACGAGTTCTTTTTTTCGAATTTTCAATCCCAATGGCACCCTGGATCAAAGTCTTGTTAATAAGACGCTTGATATGGTGGGCAGCAATTATTTTGGTTTTACCTCCGTCGCTGATAGGATAGTTCCTAAGAATTTCGAGGACGTATCTGGTGGTGAAATATATCGCTCAAACAAGATTAATTTACGGCCTACCGTTGGAGATTGGGAACAAATAAGTGGCCAACTCAGGGTCAAATGTAAAGATAATGGGACTTCCACAGTAACTATAGGAGTTCGCGATGCCTTTCCTAATTCGGTTTACACCTTATGGGAAATAGGTGTTAAGACACCATTGTCCGAGACTGAATCAGTGTACGGGATCCCATTAGGGGGTATTCCTAATGTAATGGTGACGGATAATCGAGGTTGTGGTTACAAAAAGGTTAATTTGCCGTACTGTTTGGTAAGAGCGTGTGAAGCGGGAGCCGTATCTTGTACCAGTTATGTATCAGCATTTTATCACTGGGATGGACAGGTTTATGGTGGTTCACCAACTGCAACCTGGGCCGGCGCGCCAGGTGGCATCTACTCAAGCAATCAAATTGTTTGGCCAACTTCAGGAATACCGTTAGAAGAACCCTTTACCCGAATGAACAGTAATAAACTGATATGCCATTCTACTACTGAATGAACTTTATTATTTAACCTCAACTCTGGATAGGCTACACCCCTCAATACAGTGATTTTTGCGCTTTTCAGCGTTATCTGAAAACTGCCACCTCGGCAATTGCTCCTGCATTGCTCTAATAAGTTACGTCCTGTAACGATGCGTTTTCAGCGTAGTATTTAAAAAGGACTGCTCAGAGCCTGCCCCGCGAGTGGAGCGAGTGCTTTGGGTGTTTCCTTCATACTATGTCTTGATCAGGATTCCTGGCTAAATTTTGAAACATGCATCTTGAGGTGGTATGGGCATATATCTGACAAGGCATTTTCTGCAGCAGTATCCAAAACCACCCTTCGATATTTCCTTGAAAATACTGAAAGAAACAAAAAATCCTTTACATTGTGGCTTTTATGAAAAATTTGCTTATTACACAGCAAGTTACGGGGCTGTTGTTTTCTGATACTTTTTGCTAGCAGGTGACTTGTCGTTGTAAATATTCTACATCTGGTATCGATGGAAAAGATGTCTTTAACCTGAGCGAGAGAAAAAATAATAAATGAAATTCAGGCTTCCCATCGAGGTGAAATTGGTTTTGCCCTCAGAGCCAAACAAGTTCCCTTTCTACTCTATTCAAAAATCTGATAAAAATCGTTTTTGTTAAACATGAAGTTTTTGCCTTATTTTTGCTAGCATTTCTGGGACACTATTAGACTCTAACTATTTGATTGCAAGGAAAACAACCTGGAGTGAGAGCGATTTACGAATGGCCTGATTATCATCTGCTTACCCTCTTGGAACTCAATGAGACCCGGTTGCTTACATTGATGATAGCTCCAACAGGTGGTAAATCGATATATTAGAATAGAAGTACTTCAGACTCACTTCATGTTAGAAAATCACTTGACAAACTACTAGCCAATGATAATATAACTAACTGGTTATTTAGATGTAGCGGATAACAAATGATCTAACTAAAATTGAGGATGAAAAATGCGTGTCTTTAGCATAAAAAAATGGTGGCAGCTCGCATTATGTTGTTACCAAGGGGAAAGCATTGCACGGAAAATTAGTTGCTGAGGAAATCTTTTTTGTACCTGAATTTTTAGACCCACTTGGAAATCTCAGCCCGGCTTTTATGACACGTATTTCTAAATAACTATTCGTGGAAACCGGTAAAAAAACTACAACCAAAATATAAACTGAATTGCCCTTAAAGGAGATTATGTAATGATAACTAAAAAACTGGTATTGGCCTCTGCCATTACTATTTGCATGGGGTCAGCTCAAGCTGATACGAAAAGAAATAATGTTGCCGAGACCGGAACTACTTTTGACGATGTGTCTATTTTACTGGCACCGTTTACGCGTAGCGGTATGGATGGACACGGTGGTTTTGCCTGGATGGATTATGACGCTGATAATGATCTTGATCTGTTAATACCAGGCGGTATAGGCTCTACTACCGGACTCTTTCGTAATAATGGTGATGGAACTTTCACCGACGTTTCTGCAGCATCTGGTATTGACGTGAGCGGCCATGGCTCCGTAGTTGCAGGAGATGTTGATAACGACGGTTATCCAGATGTCTACTTGTCTCGCGAAGGAACTTTGATTGGACTTGCGCAGAATCCGCCACGATTTTTCCACAATAACGGAGATGGTACGTTTTCTGATATTTCTGCGACAGCCGGAGTTTCGGATTCTGAGTCGACCCTGATGGCGGCCATGGCTGATATTAACAATGATGGTTATCTGGATTTGTTTGTATCTTCACCAGGACATCGCGACTTTATATTTCCACCTGCTAAGCAAACGATGGAGCATTTGTATTTAAATAATGGTGATCTCACTTTTACAGACATTACCGAAAGTGCAGGTGTTGGAGCAGCTTTAGGTTCATGTGTTCCCAGCTTTAGTCATTATGATGATGATAGCTGGATCGATTTGTTTGTTGGTGATTGCGACAGTATTGAAGGCCTTCAGACTCCTTTTCATATTTACCGAAATAACGGTGATAACACATTTACAGATGTTGGTGCCGAAGCCGGACTGACTGACGGGCACTGGATGTCTGCTACGTTGGGTGACTATGACAATGATGGCGATATCGATCTATTCTCTACCAATTTCGGCCCAATTTCACCACTGGGCATTGTCGAACCTCATGCTCTTTTTAGAAACAATGGTGATGGTACTTATACTGACGTTGCCACTCCAGAAATGGGTATTAACCAGTTTTCCTTTGGAGCTTCATTTGCCGACTGGGATAATGATGGTTGGTTAGATCTTTTCTACACTGGTGCAGTTTCTTTTGCAGGATTTATAGGTCCAGCGATTGGCAACCCTGGTCACATGTTCTTCAATGACGGCGCAGGTAATTTTACTGAAAACAATGAAGCTCACGGTCTGGATCTGAGAAACCAGTTCACAACGGGTGTTGCTCAAGCCGATTATGACCAGGACGGATTCGTTGATCTCGCTATTTTCACAACTGCTTATGAAGTGAGAGACCCGGCTACAGGAGAAGTCATATTAAGTGACGATGGTGCGCCGGTATTGTTAAATAATAAGGGTAACAATAATCATTGGGTCACTATTCGCCCTCATGGCAATGAAAGTAATCGCATGGCTATCGGCGCTCAAATGAGACTGTATACACGAGATATAACGCAGATCAGAGAAGTCTATGCTGGTAGTAGCTTTGCTTCATCAGAATCACCATGGCCAACATTTGGTATGGGAAAAAATCGATTCGGAATGCTAAAAGTTAAGTGGCCTTCTGGACTTGTCGAATGGTTTTATGTTCATAGCAAGCGTGTGGTTGATGTTCATGAAGGAGAAGGTTTTTCATTGGGAAGAACCCAAGAAGAACGTGAACATTAGTCTTTCTACAAAATTGGCTCTTCCATGCCAGGCAGAGCCTGTCCACCAATACACAATAATTAATAAATTTTATGGGAGTAATATTTAAATGAATATTAATAAGATTTTTAAGAATACTACCTCGCTAGCATTTTGTATTCTGGCAACACCACTGTCTTTGTCTGTTGCTGCACATGACGCTAACAAAAACTTGATGGAAAATAAAGTATCAGTTAGCGTTGAAGAGGTAAATAACAACACTTCCCAAAAACAAGTGACCGGAATATACCATGATAAAATGACTCTTGTTACTGGCACAAACGATTTTTTTGGAATGCCAGTTTGGGATTTTGGAGGTGATATTGGACCAGAACGTATAGCGTTTCTTCAGGCGTATAACCCTGATGGAGATTTGCCGCTTGATATTACGGCCGATTTGCCTGACGATGCGTTGATTGCAAGCGGAGTTACGCAACATTTCTTGGATTTTGCAGGTATACCTGCTGAAATTATTGATACCAGTTTGAATAATATCCCATTGCGCCAGGTTCCAACTTTGGTCTCTCCAGCCGGTACCAAAGCATCGTTGTTGCCGATTCAAGATATACCCCTGGGACTGCCGGCGTTATCAATGCCCAACGAACCTATTACCTGGGGAGAATGGAAAAAAGCGACTGGCCGATCGAAGATAGTTTGTTATGATGATGGTACTTCATTTGTAGATTTGAAAATGCATGGCTTAATTCCGAATGGACTCTATACTATCTGGATGAACGTTGGTCTCGATATGGACGGAAACGGTGTATTTGAGAGTCTGGCTGGCCGAGCATGGGGTGGAATGCCGAATGCTTTTGTTCCAGACATTAACGGGAATGGCAGTTTTCAGAGAATACTTCCTTATTGTCCTAAGGAAGATCCTAGTGCCTTGCTGGTTAACGTGGTCTATCATTCGGATGGAATTACCACGGGAGCATCACCGTTTGTAATGCCTCTTATTGCAGGCATGGCAACGCATAGTGTACTAGCTTTTCCTCTAACCGCGACTCCTCTATAGTAGTTTTTGAATTCCACTTTAAGATGCAGGATTTCAGCAAGTCGGTAAGCGTTCATATTCAAGACATAAAGCTACCGTATACTGCTTATTCACAGGGATGTGATGTATGCAGGTTAACTAACTCCTAAAGCGGGGTAAGATAAAAAATATACATTACCAAGAACATAGTATTTCACGTGAAGATAGTGAATGGTATATGCCTCTAATTTATTCAAGCATTTTGAGGTGGAACGGGCATAAACATCTGTATATCTGAATTTAAAGGTTGACCACGCCACCGTCAGCGATGATTTCTGCGCCTACTACGTATGATAAGTCTGAAGAGGCAAGAAACGTCGCGACACCTCCCATCTCATTGGGTGTGCTAGCACGTTGCATCGGGATAAGATCTTTAAGTTGTTTTTTAACGCTTGTTACCTCTTCCCCCGAAAAACCAAATTTGTCAAATACAAGTGTATCTATGGTGTTCGGATTCAGTACGTTAACCTTGATCCCCCGTGACATTAGTTCAGCAGACATAGATCTGGCCAGAGAACTAACAGCAGTTTTACAGGCACTGTAGACAGACATTCCTGGAAATTCCTTGTATGCTGCGATGGAGGACACCAAAATAATAGAAGCATTTTCATTCAGGTGAGGAAGTGCTTTTTGTACGGTAAAAAATACATTTTTCAGATTAAGATCTGCGAGAACATCAAAAGAGTTCTCGTCAACATTTTCCACTGCTTGAATAGTTCCCGGGCTAATAGCACCTCCAGCATTTACTACCAAAATATCAATCTTTCCTACAAGCTCTTGTGTTTTTTGGTAAAGTTCAACAAGCTCCAGGAGGTTTGTAACGTCACAGCGTAGAGGTAGAAAGTCTCCGCCTAAATATTGGTGTGCTGAATCAAGAGTAACAGAGTCTCGTCCCACTATAACACCTTTAGCACCTTCTTCTCGGAGTTTAGTGGCAATACCTAAACCAATTCCACTATTGCCTCCAGTGATCAACGCAATTTTTCCTAATAACTTCATTATTTATCTCATTTAAATTTGTTTTAACAAAGGAGTTAGTTGGTTGCTTGAACCGGTTTCAGCAGTTCACCATCTTTACCGACAATCTGTCCTGTACTGATGTGTTCATCAAGCCCTTTAGCCATACCATTCAGCACTTTTTTTAGCATTGGACGCATCATTAATTTACCCATCAACCATCCCAGCGGACCGAATTTTGGTATAAATTCCATAGTGACCGAAAGTATGCTTCCATTTTCATTCAGCGATTCAATTTGAAAATGAGCAGTCGCTTTTTTTAAAGGAAATGAAAAGTCAGACAATTCAACACTATAATTTCTATTAGGTACATATTTTATGATGGTCTCCTTAAGACCTGTACCATCATAAAAATTACAAATACGTTTTGCTCCCAGGCCAGTCTTCTTTTTGTCAAGTATATTCGAACTTTCAACACCAGGGTGGTATTTGAATATATTGCCGAAATCATCCAACACATTCCAAATGGAAAGCGCGTCATTAGTCATTTTTCTAGTAACAGTAACTTTATGCATCATCAGTCTCCCAAATTTTTTAAGCTAACAGCCTGTACATGGTATTTATTGACAGGCACGAAAAAAAGCCGTAGAGCCATCCCGTTGATTCTGACGTAGATGAGCAATAGACGTTCATAGGTTGAGTACCCCATGCAATACCTGACAGTGACCTACAGCATAATCGTTCTGGAGCTACACCTCACTTCACGACCAGCAGAAGATATCTACTGGGGCATCAACCATCGAATATAATAATGGTATTAAAGTGACAATATAACTCTTGAAAATAGCAAGTCGGGTTTGCAAATATGCAACGCCTTTTTGTCGAATTAATTTGTTCAACTATATAGGGTTGTTATTTTTAAGAATAGATGATAATATACATAAAACTAACTAGTTAGTTTTATGTTTGAAGAATAAAGAAAAAAAAGAATAAAAAAAATGATAACAGAGGGTGAAAAAACAATAGAACGCATTTTAGAGGCCGCATACCAGATGTCCTGGAAGAGTGGCTATCACGGTGTCCTGGTTGCTCATTTGCCAACATTGGAAATGGGCTAGTAACGAATAGTGAGTTGACTCGGACAAAGTTGAAAACACAGAAGATGCGGATCTGGTCGGAAATATCTATTACGCAAACTACTTCGTCTGGCAGGGAGGCCGTATTAGAGACAATTTTTTAATTGAGGTGATCCATGAATCTCAAAGGAGTTGGTGAGTAAGGAGAACTGCTTTGTATATGCAGTCACATGGATTATTTGCGTCCTTTGATCAAATTCATATATCAATATCCCTTAAATCATTGCATGAACACAGTGCTGCAGTTGGCTATCAGTTCTACCGAATTTAGAAGATGGTCAATATGAAAAGTTGTCTGTTGGAGAACAAGAGGTTGTCTGGGTCAATCGTACATCCGAAGGTTTGGCTATTCCAACTCAGTTGCCAACAGTTCTAATAAATAGATTGCAGGTAAATGAACAAATTTTCACAAGAGAGGTTGCTTAACTTTTCCAAGTGAAATTATAGGAGTCAACCCGTAAGGAGGGGAACCTATTAGCATAACCGAGACTTTATTTTTAATTGCAGATTAATTGGTGAATTCTGTCTCGGTCGTCACGGCAAATGAAAGTGCGTTAATAATATCAAACAACACATTTGTCATTTTTAATATTATATCGTTGAGGTCTAAGCATGTTGAGTTTTAAGTTGAAAAAAATACACCTTAGTGTGTGTGCCGCTATGTCACTAAGTATTCCCTCGGCTGCTTTTGCAGCTGACTCGGGGGTTACATTTGTTGACATGGTTCCTGACATAACAAGTGGAATAAATTACGAAAGAACCCCTTCCAGATCATTCGCTGGCTGGGATGAGGTAAAAAAAAGTGGTGTTTTCAAATTTAATGAAAGTGGAGATAAATTACCAGCTAATGCACACGGGGCCCCAGGTGTCTCTGTCTTTGACTTTGATCGAGACGGAGATTTAGACATTTATGTTACCAACGGACCCGGAACACCTAATAGTCTATTTTCAAATCAGTTAACGGAAACAGGTTCAGTTAGTTTTGTTGACGTTTCGGCTCAGGCTGGCGTCACATTGACTGAGCAAGATGGTACGGGATCTTGCTATGGTGATATCGACAATGATGGCGATCAAGACTTGTTAGTACTTACTTCCGAAGACAGTAATCATCTTTTCGAAAATCAGGGAGATGGAACTTTTAGTGATATCTCCAGTGAAGAGGGTGTTGGAGGGCTTGTCTATAACTCTTCAAGTTGTTCAATGGGTGATGTAAACGGTGATGGTCTATTGGATATTGCCGTTGCAAACTCATTTGATAATTGGGATAACCGTTTGCCTCTTATGTTTCATGAATTTGCTGCACTACGCCAGAATAATCAATTATTTCTTAACGGTGGAAACAACCAATTTACAGATATCAGCGAAGAAGCCGGTATTGCTAATTTTGCAGGAATTACCTGGGGAATTGCATTGGTAGATTACGATCTGGATGGTGATGTCGATCTTATTACCGGTGACGATCAAGGTCCTAAAAATGCAGCTAAATATGGTGGTAAAGATACTGGTTTAATTCGAATTTATCAAAATAATGGTTTGGGAGAATTCACCGATAGAACTTCTGAGTTAGGAACAAACCATTTTGGAGCATGGATGGGATTATCTTTCGGCGATCTTAATCATGATGGAATTCTTGATATTTTTGGCCCCAATGTCGGCGAGTATCTAGCCTTTGCTGTAGAGCCGGTAATTACTTTTCCACCTGTAGTCGGTGAATGGTCCAGTTCAATATTCTTTGGTCAAAAAGATGGTACCTTCGTTCGTGATGCTCTTAATCAATTAGGTTCAACTGTTTTTGGTTGGGGATCATCAATTGTTGATTATGATAACGATGGTGATAGTGATCTAATTTATTATGGTGGTCTGGATATGGGCTCATATGTTGATGCTTCAAATCCTGGCGCTATATTACAGAACGATGGTACTGGCAACTTTAGCTATGACGCACAAGCGCTAGCTAACTCAACCGAACATAGACGCCGTACAGTAAAAGGGGTTGCCGTTAATGACCTGAATAACGATGGTTTTGTCGACATTGTCACTGTATCTGCTGAAAACTGGCCGGAACCACAACCGCTCATGCCATATATTCCAAATAACTTTGGTGGTGTGTTTGATGATATCGCTAAAATGATGCCAACAATGATGCCGGTCAATCCATTCAATTTCTCTGAAGGATTTGTTTGGACTGGTATGGACTCTGTTAATGGTTCTCTGGCTGTAGAAATCAGTAATGCAGATAATTCAAATGGTTGGGCCAAGGTTAATCTTCTCGGAACTATTGGAATCACTTCTGAAGGTAAAGTTAACCGAGACGGTATTGGTGCAGTTGTCTCTTTTACACCTCGACATGGTAAAACCGCTATTCGACCTATTGTCGTTGGAGCAAGTTACGCCTCTGCTGAAAATATCGAGTCTATCTTTGGGATGGGTGATGCTTATCAGGGAACGATAGAGGTGTTATGGCCTGGTGGAGTTAAAAACAAATTCTTCAATGTTCAGCAAGGTGAGAAAATCCTGCTGCCTGAAATCCCTTGTAATTATGAAGATTTGTCTATTAATTTCGGCGAATACCTTTCTTGCGTTAACCGTGCAGTTAATGAGCTTATGTCAGCAGGGAAAGTGAATTCTTTCGAATCATTGAGACTCCGCGATAGTGCAATGAAAGCAAGACTTTCACATTTATTTGGGGCATGGATTTTTTAGTGCACTAAGCGAGTCTTATACATTCTTTAAAACATAAACTAGCTAACTAATACTCGTCTCATTCTATTATTTTAGAATGAGACATAAGTATTGTTTTGTCTGCTACGACAGTCTACTAAATGAGTGCGTAGCAGACGTTCTGTATGAATAATTTTGCTCTTATTTGAGAGTATGGGGGGCGTAATGAAATTTGTTAATAATAAAACAAATATATTGCAAATGAAAAAAAAGGTTTTTGCCTTGTCAATGGTTTTTGTTGCAGTAGCGAATAGCGGTGCAACATTTGCCGAAGATATTACTTTTAATAATCTGGTTGATAATATAAATTCAGGTCTTAATTTTGAACACCTTGCTTCTAGCAATGATGCTGCTTGGGACGAAGTCAGACAACATGGTCTTATCTTTAATCAGGCAACTCAGGGAGCATTGATGCCGTTTAAAAGCAAGGGAGCTCCAGGGGTTGCAATTTTTGACTATGATCTGGATGGCGATATGGATATTTATGTGGCAAATGGACCAGGAGGAAATAACGGCTTGTTCGCTAACCAGTTGTCAGAGTCTGGCGTACTTAGCTTTGTAAATGTTTCGGTTGAAGCAGGTGTATCAGCGTCAATGCTAAATAGTTCCGGTGTTTGTTATGGTGATGTTGATAACGATGATGATCAGGATCTATTGGTACTTGCTGCAGGTATGCCGAATAAATATTTTGAAAATGATGGGACTGGTCATTTTATTGAGCAAACCGACAATTCTGGACTGGGGGGGGGGAACACAAGTTCAGCAACTTGCTCGATGGGAGATATTAATGGAGATGGATTACTCGATATAGCCATTTCTAATACCTGGGATAACTGGGATGATCAGTTACCTTTATCAACGTTTGATTTTGATGATCGTTTGGAGCACAACCAGCTTTTTGTTAATCAGGGAAATGGTGAGTTTATTGATCAGGCAGCCGAAAGAGGTCTGAATGATATTGCTCGTATTAGTTGGAGTATTGCCATTGTCGATTATGATCAGGATGGCGATGGCGATGTAATAGTAGCTGACGATCAGGGACCAAGGAAGCCGGCTAAATTAGGAGGGCAGGATCATGGTTTTATCCGTATCTATCAAAATAATGGAAGTGGTCAGTTTACTAATGTCACTATTGATGCTGGCATGGTTGATTTTGGTGCCTACATGAGTCTTTCTTTTGCAGATTTAAACCATGACGGTACTCTTGATTTATTTGCTTCAAATGTTGGGGATTACCTGGCTTTGTTTACCAGTCCGCTATTGCAATTTGCAGTTGAGAGAGGCGAATGGGCATCAACCTGGTTTTTACAAGATAGTAATAATAAATATAGCAAGTCCGATGTGGGTGAGCTAGGTGCGACTCCATTTGGCTGGGGTGCTGGAACTGTTGATTATGATAATGACGGTGACACCGATATTATTTATCACGGTGGAGAGAATATGGGGGTATTTGTTGATGCGTCTAATCCCGGTGTCATTCTAAAAAATGATGGTGATGCAAACTTCAGTTATGATCCGGCGTTAGCAAACTCAACAGACCACTCCCGACGCAATGTAGAAGGCATGGCAGTTGGAGATTTAAATAACGATGGTTTTGCTGATATTGTGTCTGTGTCCAGTTTTAATTGGAACAAAGACGCGCCACTTTTTCCTTATTTACCCGTACCAGTAAGTACTAGTTTTGATAACACCGCATTATTGGCCCCAAGTTTTGCACCTGTTAATGGCGACCCTTCACAGGGATTTGCCTGGACGGGACTGCCTTTAGAAAACGGGGATATATCTGTTGATATTAGCAGTGGAAACTCTAATCACTGGATCAAAGTCAAGGTGATGGGATCTATTGGAAAAACACAAGGTGGTTCTGTTAACCGTGATGGTATAGGCGCTGTTATTAACGTCACCCCACATTTTGGAAAAACAGCAATTGTGCCTGTTATGAGTGGCGGTACATATGCTTCTTCTCATAGTTTGCAAACCTCATTCGGCATTGGTAAAAGTAATGCTGCAAACATCGAAGTTCTCTGGCCAGGAGGGGTGAAAAATAAATATTATTTTGCAACTCATGAGAGTTCAGTATTTATACCAGAAATTCCGTGTAGCTATGATGATTTCTCTATGAATTTCATACAATATCGCCAATGTGTAATCTCTTCACTAAACGAGCTTCTTGAACAAGATATTATTGATCGCAGAAGCCGCTTTAAATTGGCGATAAGCGCAATGTATGCCAGGTTAAAAGCTACGAACATTCAATAAATAACAAGGCATCATTAATAGGTTCTCATATTGTGTTTATGGCTAAGACGTCATAACTTAATAATCGATGTTTGAACCTGTTTTTGTGCCTGGAGAATAAAAAATGATTAAAAAAATAAAAACAGCCGCTTCAATTACAGGTTTAGGTTTTTCCATTTTATTACTTTCCAGTGGAACTTCATCAGGGGCTGACAGTGGTGTGATGTTTCATGACATCGTTGCAGATAAAAGCGCTGGTATAGGATATTCACGACAACCATCACCAGGAATTATTGGTTGGAATAACGTCAAAAGATCTGGATTGGTGAGTATTAATCAGTTGTTGATGTCTACACCTACTCATACTGCTGGTGCACCAGGAATATCGATATTTGATTATGATAATGATGGTGATCCGGATGTCTATGTTACGAATGGACCAGGTAAGGCCAATAGTCTTTATTCAAACCAGTTTAAAGAAACCGGACATATGCATTTTATAGATGTCGCCATGATGGCAGGTGTAGAACTAACTGCAGAGGATGCGACGGGAACATGTGCTGGCGATATTGATAATGATGGTGATATCGACTTGATGGTTGTAGCCATTGCTTCAGAAAACCATCTTTTTGAAAATAATGGTAACGGTACGTTTAATGACATCACACAATCCAGTAATTCTGGTGGCGGTGTTCATTGGTCGTCTTCCTGTACCATGGGGGATGCTAACAATGATGGTTTAGTTGATATCGCGATAGCAAATACTTACGAAAGTTGGGAAGACCGATTACCATTGTTATCTCCTCAATTTGCTCATCGTAAAGAATTGAATCAATTATTTCTTAATGAGGGGCAAAATTCGTTTAAAGATATCAGTGAAAGTTCCGGTTTTGCAAATGTGAAATCAATCACCTGGGGCATTGTTTTTGTCGATATTGATGGTGATGGTGATGCTGATCTGGTCGTTGGTGATGATCAGGGGCCACAGTCACCAGCAAAGTATGGTGGTGTTGATTTTGGCTGGATAAGAATATATCAAAATGATGGTAATGCTAAATTTACGGACATCACTGAGGAGTCAGGTACCGATCAATTTGGTGCATGGATGGGGATTTCCGTCGGCGATGTGAATGGAGACGGACTCATTGATATCTTTGGTACGAATGTCGGTGATTATCTAGCGGTTGCGATGGATCCCATATTGCCTTTTACATCAATTAGAGAAGAGTGGAACAGTGCGGTATTTATTCAATCAAAAGATGGACACTTTACTAGAATGGATAATGGCACTGCAGAAACTTCGACCTTTGGCTGGGGATCATCAATGAAGGATTATGACAATGATGGCGATACCGACATTATCTATTATGGTGGTCTGGATTTTGGTCCATTTGTCGATTCTTCTAATCCAGGTTCTGTGTTAAATAATAATGGCAGTGGTGATTTTAGTTATGATGCTCAAGCGCTTTCTAACTCAACCAATCATAATCGTCGCTCTGTTAAAGGTGTAGCGGTAAATGATTTAAATAACGATGGGTTTGTTGATATCGTTTCAGTAGCTTCACAAGAATGGCCGCAAGAGTTTCCACTTATGCCATATCTGCCTATGCCGTTGGGAGGACAGTTTGATGAAAAAGCTGTGATCATGCCGACAATGTTTCCAGTTGATCAAAATGATTTGTCACAAGGTTTTGTCTGGAGTGGAATGGATCCGGTAGAAGGAACTTTATCAATTGAAATGAGTGATGCCAATAATGGTAATAATTGGGTAAAAATTGTTCCTATGGGTACCTTTGGTTTAACCAATGAGAGCAGGGTTAATCGTAGTGGACTTGGAGCGACCTTTTCATTTACCTCTTCAAATGGAAACACAGCTACGGCTGTTGTTGTTAGCGGCGGAAATTATGCCTCTACTGAAAGTACTGAAATTATATTTGGTATGGGTGACACCTCCAAAGGAACACTTGAAGTGTTGTGGCCAGGCGGAGTGCGTAACAAGCTATATCATGTCAGTGCCAATCAAACCGTTAAATTTCCTGAAATTCCATGTAGCTATGATGATACCTCCCTGACATTTAGGGAATATTCGAAGTGTGTCTGGGGAGCATTGAATGAAATGAGGGAGGAAAATGTAGTTGGTTATCAAGAATATTTCCAATTTGGTGTTAGTGCGCTTAGAGCACGTTTGCTACATCAGCTTAAGAGTTAATGATTCAATTTTTAAATAACAACTAAAAAAATGTGGATAAAAAACTACCTTCAATATGTTAGTCCTTTAGTAAAATATGATTCATACATGAATGAAAGGTATTTTAATAAAGGACAATATTTGAACTCTCAGTGGTGTTATACAAATTAAAACTACTGCAAGAAAGGAAATTTGGAATGATGAAAGTAAAAATATTAGGCGTACTAGTTGTTTGTCTGGCGGGTGCAGGTATTTTATTTACCTTGAATGATAATACTGACGTACCACAAAAAATGTCTGTGAAGTTAATAGATGTAGATCTTGATAGCGAGCTAAAAGACACAATAAAACTGGCTGAACAGGTTAAGTTAACAGTGAAAAATGAAGCATCTGGTGTTGATGTAACGCAGAGTAAAAAAATGAGTGCTAAAGCTGAGGTTATTATTCCTCTGGATGAACTATTAAGTGATAGCCGTAATCCCGTTGAGTCATACTTTGAGTCGATAAGCTTCAACAAACCCACGGTAGAAGAACTCGATGATCCAGATAAACTTATTGCGTTTGAGTATCGTGAACAGAGAAATTTGTTAAAACAGTTTGTTTCAATAGTTGAAAAGGAAATTTCAGCTTTTAAATCAACACTCAAGCAAAGTTCAGAAACTGAAAATGTGACACTGATAACTCAAGCCGAGATCAGATTAAGCCAACTTGAACTCATTCAGAGTGATCTGGAAAACGAGTTGTCTGAGTTGAAAATTCTAGAGTTGTCGTTAAACATTTAAAAACACATTGGTTATGGTCAGTTTCTTAGAGACTATGAATCAAAAAATTAGTAAAGATAATGGCCTGAGAGCCTGCAATCGGCCCAAGTTGTTCCGAATTCACTTTCGGATCACTTAAACATTTATACATGTTCAGCAGGCGCAAGCGATAAATTCGAATGTGCATTATAAATCTTTCTGCCAGTTCATGTGTCACTTGCGAATGTGTCTTTCTCTGATTTTATGACGTTTTGTACAATCAGAGAGTATTGAAAGAGGTACTAAACGAGTATTAAAACAAACACAACTTTAAACATTAACAGAGGTTATAAAATGAAAACAAATAAAATAAACTTTAAGTTCTGTGTCAAACCACTTGTTATTTTCAGTGCGCTATTGTTCCAGGGGAGTGCATTTTCATCTGATCCAGGTGAAGTGGATAATGACAAAACATCTAAGTTTGCACCCACACTGAAGATGGATTTACCGCTCTCAACTCAGGGGCCACTATGGCCACCGGGAGAGTTTGTCGATGAGAACGGTGATTTTGTTGTCATTGGTAATGCAGTGAAGGAAGTGGCGCCAGGTGTTATCGGCATGGTACCAGGTCAAGCGATA
This sequence comes from Enterobacterales bacterium, assembly GCA_041556195.1. GTDB lineage: Bacteria > Pseudomonadota > Gammaproteobacteria > Enterobacterales > 21-14-all-40-8. The sequence continues at coordinate 4,884 of JBFFIY010000031.1, read as the reverse complement.
CTGGTTTCTAAAGATACTGTTCCTCCACTTGATGAAAATGGTGTCGAAGATTTTAGAAATCCTTTTGCCGCACCTTATAATATTATTAAGGAGTTGGATCTATCACCAGGCAGTCCTGATAATGATATTGTGTTATATACAAATTCTTATGGTCCTCCATCTGGAAATTTTGGCGGAGCAGGAAGAATTCCTCGAGAAGGTGAAAGTAAATACAACCTGAATTCTCGTAATATTTGTCTTGATTTATTCCCAACTTCATCTCAGAAATATCAATATAAACAACCTAGTTTTCCACTACATGAAGCGCCGTTATGGGGTATGCAGGGAGGTAGACAAGTTGCCTATGACCCAGATACTGGTATGCAATTTGATCCGAACCTGGGATCTGGCAGCCAATGTCCAATGCCTGGCTGTTCAGGGGAAAATCTTGTTGACGAGTATCCGATAAAAGAAGCAATTACTTTGGGCCGGTATTTAGAGGCAGAAGGTAAAATGGAAATAAACTTAAGCGATTTCGATGAACTTTCTGGAGGCTATACAGCGGCAGATTTTTCATTCAAATTTGAAAAACTGTTACCAAATTCGGTTTACACAATCTGGGCGCTTAGAACTAATTTTTTCCACCCAGGACCGGCAGCCAGGGTTCCTGATCCTATCACTTTATCTAATATCATCACATCGGATAAAGAAGGTAATGGTAAACTTTCTTTTAAGCTTTCCAATCCATTTCCAAGTCATCAAACAGATAATTCTGGTACCAGAATTATTGGGATCGTAGTGGTTTATCACAGCGATCAAGTTAGTTGGAGTGCTTGTCCAGGACGAACAGGGCCAGGAGTTGAAACTCACTCAATATTTAGCACTATGGTAAGCGGTCTGCCTGAGGTTACAGATCTTGTAACAGTGCCAACTATTCAATAATTTATCTAAACAAAGCTCATTTTGTCATTATTAAAATGAGCTTTAAAATTACGAGGATTCTATTTTGAAAACTAACATGAAATATCAATTTAAAAAAACTTCACATAGATTATGTTATGCAAGCGTTCTATCGGTTGCAATGATTGGCTTAGTTCAGGCTGCAAACTTTCAGCAGGAAAGTCAACAGATTAATAAACAGTTAGTGGTGAATACTAATTCCAATAACCTTAATAACACTGAGATTACCAGAAACAAAAAACATAAACATATGTTTATAAAAGGTATCGCCGTCACGGGATTTAATCGTTTGTATGGTGAGCCGGTTACTAATTTAGGAAAGTTTGGATACTTTGGTTATGACACTGTAGCTGTTTACAATCCTGAGGGAGAAGCACCAACAAAGCTGAATAAAAATTCTTCAGCTGATGATCTGATTGCTACAATATTGGATCCTGATTTTTTGCAGAGTCATGGACTAAAATCATTGTCTGAAGTACCCCCTGAATTAATCAATGTTCCTTTAAGAAATGTGGGCATGAACGGTGGGCTTGATGGTCTATCCTATGCCACTCGCACCAGTGAATTAGAGCATCAACCCTACCAGCCATTTACTCCTTCACAGGCATTCCATACAGGAGATATCACTGTTGAAGATTGGATGAGTGCAGAAGGTAAACTTAAAATTACTTGTAAAAAAAATGGCACTGCGGCAGTTCATATGAAATTAGAAAATCTGATACCACACCGACTGTATAGTGCATGGGGATTTTTCAATAGTGATGAACAAATGCCGTTTGGTAACTTTGGTCCGGTTAGACCATTTGCTGGTTTGCCTAATATGATTGTATCCGATGATCATGGCAACGGAGATCTCAAAAGAGTTCTGAATTTTTGTCCAATGGATTTGAAAGATGGAGAATTTCCATTAGGTGCGGTCTTTGTTAATTATCATTCTGATGTGGAAATGCATGGTGGGGTATTATCCTTTACCCAGTTTGACCGTTATCCGGGAACTGTCACACATACCCAGCTTTTCTTCCCGATCTCAGAATAGTTTCCCTTAACCTGGAGGAATAAAATATGTCACAACAAAATAATATTAAACAGAACATAGATAACAAGTATAAGCGGAATATTCTCGTGGGTCTGGTATTGACAAATGTCATGTTGTCAGGTTTTGCTTTAGCTGAAGAAAATGTCAGGGTTAGAACGATTGAAGCCGATGCGGCCACTGGCTGGAATAGACGATTTGAAAAGCCAATTCATATCTTTGATGATATTACAGATTTTGGTTTTAGTACCGTACGGATAAGAAATCCTGATGGTGGAAGACCTTTACCAATTACTGAAAATACCCCACATTCTGCTTTAATCTCTACCTATTTTGATGCAACAACAAGAATGCCTATTTTACCTTCTATGGAAGGTTTTAGCCTGAACTCCAATGCGCCTGCGCTGAATAATGCACCAGTAGTGTTATCCAGAGACGGTACAACGAGAACATCGATCAGAGCACATCTTGAGGCTGGTCAAATGGAAGTGAGCCATGTTGGCTCTAGTGCCGACATAACACTAGGTGATTGGTTAAAGGCCAAAGGTAAATTAACGATTAAGTGCTTTGATAATGGGGAGAATTGGTTGCATATTAAGATGACAGGTTTGGTGCCTGATCGTCATTATAGCCTCTGGGACTGGTATTCTTCGGCTCATGTTCCTGATTTTCCGGTTATACCTACTGCTGCAGGCGGGGTTGGCTCGGATGTTATGAGTGACTCTCAAGGTAATGCGAGTTATAGCGTACAAACAAATAATTGTTTGCCACTTTCGATTGATGAGCAGGCTCCTACCAGAGGAATCATGGCAATTTTGCATTGGGAACATCAAAGTCATGGTGCAACACCAATAGCCCCTTTATACCCTAACCAACCTAGATTACCTGGTGATTCTGCTGGTGTGCAATTATGGTGGCCAATTGCTGGGGGAGGGCATGCTTTTTAGGTTCTTTTTGCAAGAAACATAAACCACTTTGATTCTCCGGCAATTATACAGTGCCGGAGAATTTTTCAATAAGAATTAAGAAATATAGCTTGCTAAATTTTTACGGTTTAACTATTTACCAATTTGTCTAAATGATTGTATCTGATAAGTCTGTAAGGACGAGTTCAAAATAGTTTTTTAACGTTGAGGAATAAATATGCCACAAAAAAATCATACTAAACCAAAAATAGAGAATAAGTGCAAAAGTATTATTATTGTATGTTTGATGCTGATGGATGTCATGATATCAGGAGCTGCTTTAGCCGAAGATAGCGTCAGGACCAGAACGATTGAAACTGATGCTGTAACTGGTTGGAACCGACGCTTTGAGCAACCGCTTCATATATATGATGATATCGCTGATTTTGGTTTTAATACCTTGCGAATAAGAAATCCTGACGGCGGCCGACCTTTACCAATAGCTGAGGACACTCCTCGTTCAGCCCTTATTTCAACCTATTTTGATGTGAAGACAGGAATGCCTGTTTTACCCTTCATGGAAGCATTTAGCTTTAATTCAGACGCGCCCACTGTTGGCAATGTACCGGTGGTGCTATCCAGAGATGGTACAACTAGAGCACCAATCAAACCTCACCTGGAAGCAGACCAAATGGAAGTTAGTAGTGTTGGTTCCGGTACCGATATAACACTAGATGACTGGTTAAAAGCCAAAGGAAAATTGACGATTCAGTGTGCTGATAATGGAGAAAATTGGTTACATGTCAAGATGACAAACCTGTTACCTGAGCGTCATTATAGTCTTTGGGAATGGTATGTTCCAACTAATGTACCAGGATTTCCGATTGTACCAACTGCTGTAGGTGGTATTGGTTCTGACATTATGTCCGATTCTAATGGTAATGCTAGTTATAGCGTACAAACAAATCAATGTTTGCCACTTTCAATTGATGAGGAATCCCCTTCGAGAGCCATTGTGGCAATTGTGCATTGGGAACATATGAGTCATGGCAGTGTACCGATAGTCCCTTTATTTCCAGTTCAACCCAGGTTACCTGGTGATAATGGTGCAGTACATATGTGGTGGCCTACCTCTGGGGGAGGGCATGCTTTCTAGATAGTTTTTTGGGACGCCAGTTGAGTGTGGTGAATATGCTGACAATCACTTATCTGACGTAATTTAGATAGAGTGAATACGGTGATGCCAAAAGATTTTTTAAGCCGGACTTTGCCGTTTCACCTTTAACGAATGAGTGTCTGATCACAAAAAAAGTTGATTAAGAACAGGCGTTCACTGGAAAAAATAATATTAATAACCAACGCAGTAGCGATAACCAATATCTGCTACAAATTTGTTTCATAAGCTTTATTCGTTGGATTTTTCATATCATTAGTGACAAAGTCTTGTTTCCATTGTTTAACATGATGGGGGTAAATCCCCTGTTTTCGACAACATTCATTCGTGGCTTCATCATCTAAAGAGCCACAGGCTATTATCATATTTAATCGTTCTTCAAAGTTCCACTGCTCTGGTCGCTTCTCTTTTGTGAAGTTTAATGTATTTGATGATTTATGTTTATTGGCCTTTTCAACCCAGTTTCTTAAAGTGGATGGAATTACATTCAAAGATAATGACACTTCTTTTAAGGTTGTGTCTCTTGTTCGCATCAGAGCCTTTTCTACGGCTTGCTCTTTAAATCCTACTGTATATTTTTTATACATTACTTGATGCCTCTAATAATTAGTTAGAGGCGACAACTATCCTGACACAGGGGGGTGTGGGTTAGCAAGGACAGCACCAAGTTCAGTCCAGAATGCTCTTACCCTGCAGGGCGGGATTACGCATTGGATGATTTTTGACCAAATAATATCTCTGCCCTAAACTTTGCATCCCAACAAGCTCTCTGTATTTTACCTGCCACACTGTCTTTCAATGGATGAGCTTTTATCGAATTCAACAATGCGCGT
>JBFFIY010000030.1:0-41477 GCA_041556195.1 Enterobacterales bacterium | reverse complement strand
CACATTTTCCATGATGACATATTTAAAATTATTGATAACACGAAAATTTTTGAAATAAGAACCTGGGTAGCAAAAGGGGAAAACCATTGTTTGATATTATTATCATCAAGCCAGGCTTTATCCATATTTGTATTTTCTGATTTATGAATTTTGCGCAGGCCTTTAGCAATTGAACTCGCTGTTTTAAACAATCCTAAATGTGCAACACCTACAAAAATGACTAAGAGTAACAAGCTAAAATTTGTGAATAGATAATAGTAAAAACCAACGTTCACCACTCCTTGGGAGTTAGCATTCATATACCAGTGTTCTGGATAATTTTGTATCTCAATGGCGTATCCGGCACTACCAAAAAATGCGGCTACAAAAACAAAAATAACTGTAGCAGCTACGCCAACAAGAGAAGAGTCACGCTTTGAAAAATTCAGGTTATCAGCCAGACTATTGTTCTTAAGAAGTGTATCCATCTTATTGCTGTAGATCAGAAAGAAACAACCCGTAATACAATACGCCTCTACAAGCACAGTATAATTTAATAAATTAGCGTAATCGCTTAAAAAATATTTCAAACATTCTGTATTTTTAATCAAACACTCATGCTTGAAATCTGTCGGGAGAAAAAAAGAATCATTCATATGAGCCAATACACCTTGAACAATAAAAACAAGGAAGAATACTATTAAATATATTGTGGCTGCTAAACCAAATGGATTTCTGATCTCCCGGATTTTTACATCTTTTAAAAAATCAGGAAATAAAAACCTTGGAAACAAATAAAAAAAACCTCGAACTTTTGGTAATTCTTCAGCAGTTGCTGAGACTACGGAGTTAAAAAACTGCCTGGTATTCATAGTCTGTTATCCTTACATTTAATGATTAATGCTTCAAACTCGAAAAAGAAAAGCGAGCACTATTTATTTTTTTTTGTGGGGGGGCGAATCTTTACTTGTACCTCTAAAGTTTGAAATAACAATTCAGGTTTTAAAACAACAAACAGACCAATATACCATCCAAAAACAGCATTAGCCTTCTTAAAAAAGAAAAGGGTGGGGAAACGTATCTCTAAAAGTCCTAAAATTGCCCTATATCTATCCATCATTCCTATTTCCAGTATTTACATTAAATTACCCTGCCACTATCCGTATCCAATACGACAGTTGTACTAATTTCATACAAAGACTACCACCCTGATTTCTATATGTAAAATAACGTAAATCAATTGTAACAAATAAAGACTTGGACAGCCATAACATGGATACGATGGGACACGCACTTTTACAAGACGCTTCCAGTCCCATGCATCAACAAACCAACCAATTAGTCATTGAACGTTTTGGCGAGGACATTTGTATTAACGGTAAAATCGACCGTAAATTATTAGCTGCAAAAATCTTCGTTGATAATAAAGCCCTTCATGATTTGAACGCCATCTTAGTCAAACCAATGACCGTGCTACTAAGAAAATCATTTTATGGAAAACAAGGACTCATACTGCTCAACGGCGCACTGATAGCTGAAGCAGACTTACTTGAGGTGTGCAATAACAATGTTGTTATAACGACTACCACGCCAGAACAACAAGAAAGCCGATTAACAGAACGAGGTCATTCACCACAAGACATCAACAATAGACGCTCTTCTCAATGGTCATTTTGTACAAAGAAAAAAGCTATCGAAAAATCAATTGCTCAACATAACTTTGGTCATTTATGGGTAAGAGATACTTCTAACAATCCAGGTAGTAAAAGCGCAGAGTTCTTGTTAGAGCACATAATCAATAAGACTAACTCAAACCAATTAGTCGAGATGTTATGCCATCAAGAATCATCATGCTAATTGAAGCTTTAAGAAACCGATGGGAAAATCTGATCCTGGATTATCCGATAAATCACAAAGACAGTATTTCTATTTTTCAGGAAATAATTTCAGCATATATTCAACCTCATAGGTCTTACCATAATCTCAACCACCTTAATCATTTGTTTCAGGAGCTGGACTCTTGTGGCTCCATATCTAATGAGATGCAGTGGGCCGTTTGGTATCATGATTACGTATACAAACCTGGCTCCAAAACTAATGAAAAAAGAAGCGCAAAAAAAGCTGAACTGATAATGTTCAAGCTGGGTATACCACAGTCGAATATAGACAAAGTTATCTCTCTGATCATGGCGACAGAAAACCATCAGTTTTCAGTAAATGATTCAGATATTCAGTTTTTTCTGGATGCTGATATGGCGATTTTGGGAAGCGACAGATTAACCTATTTAGAGTATTGCAAAGCAATCAGACAAGAATATTCTACTATCCCTGATTTTCTTTTTAACAGAGGACGTAAAAAATTCCTGTCAAATATTTTAAAACAGAGATCTATTTTTTTAAGTTCATTTTTTAGAGATAAATATGAACAAGATGCCCGAATAAATATTATAATAGAATTGTCAGGTGTATTTTAAGCCTATAAAATTCACGTTGCTTTCACTCATCGTTCAGGCGAACAGCAACCTGCATCCCATCAATTGCCCAGTTTTGATTAACCTCGTTAAAAATAACTCTTGACATTAGAGTTTCTTCACTTTGATCGGTATAAGTTACATGCATCTTGCAGAGGTGATTATGCTGTTTGATAAAATTGAGGAATTTAATATTTGAGATTTCTTTTTCAGTATCTAATTTTCGTCTCTTAGACCAAGACTTTTTTACTATTTCGTATTTCATATAATCCGTATTGTAACTTTAACTATTTATGCCTTCAAGTTTTTATTTTGAGGTGAGGTTAACCTCCCAATGGTCGTGGTACATAAAAATATTTTTCAAACGGAATTATTGTTTTTATTTTTTATTAAACAACTTCGGATTTTATTCCCCGCCACTTGCGGCGCAACAATCATTTTTGATGATACTTTTTAACAAAATAATTTTTTTTAGCCTTATCTAGCTCAGCATCGGGTAAAAATTGATCTGAGATAGTTAAAATTGAATGAATATTATTTTTTAATTTATCAGTATCAATCTCACCGGGATTCAGTGCGGTTTGTAATAAGTGCAAAGCCATGTCAGCCAGTAAAATCCTTTGTTTTTCAAGCCATTCGACATCACCCTTTTTTGCAGGATTAATTAAATAACTTCTTTCAATTAATTCGTGAGAAATCCAACTTTGTGAAATTATTTTCTTTTTTTCTTCTTCTAGCATGATATACCCCTATTCATTCATATCGATTGAGTAAATATCCTTCTCGCTCATAGGTATCTACTAACTTTAATCCGGATTTGATTAAAACGCTACCAGATGCTGGATGTTCTACAAGTACTTCTCCGATAACGCTGGTTAATCCCAAGGTGCTTTTTGCATATTCCAGAGTGGCTGTTACTGCTTCCGTGGCTAATCCCTGCCCCCAGTACTCTGGTAGCATTCGATAACCAATATCTGGACAACCCAGCTCAGTTTCAAATTTAACACCGCAAAATCCTATAACTTTATCATCAGCTTTATGGATTAATGCATAGCGCCCGTATCCATACTCCTGGTATTGTTGTAACCATGCATTGACTATAAGATCTTCAGCTTCTTTTTTGTTTTCTATACCCCTAATCATTCATAATGCCTGATTACAGAGTGCTTGAGCTTTCTCAATTCGAGGCGCATTGATGAAATAATGGTTGTTCCCTTATAAATCAATGCAACAAAGAAGTGAGGAAGCTCAAGCACTTCTACGATGGGTTTAAAATCACTTTATGCTTTGTTGTTGATTTTGCTAAGGGAATAACCATTGGCTACAATCAACGCCTCGCCTAAAGCGATTTTAAATCCCACTGAAACAGGCATTATGAATTATTAGGGGTATATGGGATCGCCAGTATACCTCATCACTTCTTCCATCCTGGAAAATTGATAAACAGCATCTATATCATTGAGACAAAATTTACGCATAGCCAGACGTGGGGTTTCGATTAAAATTTTCATTTTTTATTTATTTTTCCTTTATGCCTTATATTTATAACTGCTTCCTGACTCGATCTAGCGCACCTTGAACAAGGCGTTCAGCTTTAACTACGGCGCGTGTGCCCGCCTCTGCTATATAAAAACTAAAATAAACTCATACAACATCAAGCTGATAAAAAACAACTTCCAGATCTCCCAATGGATCCTTATGAATGTCAGTTTTAATATAGGTCATGTCGAGTTTTTTCATGATGCTGATGGAACCGCTGTTTTTTTCAAAAGCGATAGCTGTGAGTTTATTAATATTACCTCTAGCTATTAGAGCTTGTTTGAAACCCATAGCCGCTTCTGTTGCATAACCCTTTCCCCAATATTTGCGCATTAAACGCCAACCCATTTCCAAATTATCTAACTCTGATTCTTCTGAAAAAAATTCCATGGGACGAATTAACACCCACCCGATAAAATCACCTGTCTCTTTTAACATGATTTTCCACATTCCCCAGCCTTCGCTTTTATTGGTGTAGCTTTCCATACGAGGAATATAGGTCATTTTGATCTCATCCATAGTGGTCATTTTTCCGCCATTAATATAGCGCATTACTTCTGGATCCTGATCCAGTTTAAACATAAGCTCTGCATCATCTTTGGTCATCAATTCGTAACACAGACGTTCTGATTCATTTATTTTCATTTTTAAATTTATACCCGTAACACCTTATTTAAAATTCAAAGAAGTTTTACTTTCTCGGCACTGCAGCGTTGACATCGATATACTGTTACTAATTTACCTTGCTTTACATCAAACTGTTTTTTCTTAAATATTATCCATTTGTGATGGCCATTAAGACATAAGATTGACCTGGTTTTCTTAGCTCTTTTTTTATTGAGATTAAAGGGGAGTATGTCAGCCATAATTAGAGTATTTTTATTGAACAATGGATCCCATTAAACTACGATTAGTGCTGATGCCCGCCAACGCCATGTGCATGGCCATGAGAGATCTCTTCCATGGTAGCTTCACGAACAGTAAGTATTTCAATATCAAAGGTTAATGTTTTACCAGCGAGTGGATGGTTGTTATCTACAGTCACCATAAATTTACCAGATTTAACCACAGTTACCTGTTTTTGACCCTGCTCGGTATTAATAACGCCCATCATTCCTGGTTTCCATTTTTTTGCTCCTTGCAAATGTTTTACTGGTATGCGCTGCTCAGAACCTTGTACTCTTTCACCGTATGCATCTTTAGCTTCTAACGTTACGCTATATTTTTCACCATTGCTTCTATTTTCCATGGAATTTTCCAGACCACGAATCATGTTATTGTGTCCGTGCAGGTACAACACGGGTTCATCTTTGTCGCTGGTTTCCAATAACTTTCCCTGTACATCTTTCAATTGGTAAATAAATTGAACAACTGTATCTTTTGATATCTTCATGCTTTTAAATAAAACCCATATAAAATTGATGTATTGGATATTAACAACAATATGTTTAGAATAACAGTGATCAACTTACCTTAATTGTTTCATTTAACACCTCATTTAATAAAGGAAATATCATTAATGCTACTCGGAAAATTTAATACCGTTTATCTTCCTTTATTTTTTGCATTAATCGCATTTTCTGCCAATTCCGTCTTATGTCGCTTTGCTTTAGGTGATCAAGCCATTGATGCCGCAAGTTTTACTGCTGTAAGGTTAGCATCAGGCTCTTTAGCATTATTCATCCTGTTAAAATTCACCCAAAATCATCGAAAAGATCCTGAAAGTTATGATTTAAAGGACAAAAAGGGTAGCTGGCTGGGTGCGTCCATGCTTTTTATTTATGCTGCCTGCTTTTCATTTGCTTACTTATTTTTAGATACTGCAACAGGTGCTTTGATACTTTTTGGCATGGTTCAATTTACCATGATCAGTTTGACCCTCTACTCAGGACATCGTTTAACTGCTGTTGAATGGTCAGGTGTTATTCTTGCCTTTGTTGGTTTTGTTTACTTAATCTGGCCTGATCTAAACACTCCCTCAGCACAGGGCTTTGTGCTAATGTCGATATCTGGCGTAGCCTGGGGAATTTACAGCTTATTAGGACGGAAGTCTCAGTCGCCCCTTGTGGATACCACTTATAATTTTTTAAGATCTGTTCCTATGGTGGTGTTGATTATTATCATATTTTACCCTCAGATCCATCTATCTCAAAAAGGACTGCTACTTGCCATATTGTCGGGTACTCTGGCCTCTGGTTTAGGCTATAGCCTTTGGTACATGGCTCTTAAAAATTTAACCGCAACTATAGCATCGGTATCTCAACTTGTTGTCCCCATATTCGCAGCCGCTGGAGGGATGTTGTTAATTTCAGAACAACCTTCATTTCGCTTTATGATTGCAGCATTTTTAATCTTAGGCGGTATAGCACTGGTTATACAGAAAAACAAACCTGAATAAGATTTTATAGTAAACTTAGGTTATTTAACTCGTTGAGCAAACCATGAATGCAAATATCATTTCAGAATCAACAATCACCTGTCCAGTCTGTGAACATAGTCAGTTAGAAATAATGCCAACCGATGCTTGTCAGTGGTTTTATGACTGTAAGGGTTGTAGCATTGTCTTAAAGCCTTTAAAAGGTGATTGTTGCGTTTTCTGTTCTTATGGAACTGTTCCCTGTCCCCCCATTCAACAGGGCGATAGTGATTGTTGCGGTCATTAGCCTGTAACAATATTTTCCTAATTATTTGATTTATATCAGAATAGGTGCAATTATTAGTTTATATTTTCTGAAATACTTTAGGGTCTGTCTAATCTCTAAGCTACATTTTTATGGGGGTAAGTTTTAGTCTATGGACAACCGTCGGACAGGTAACCGTACAAAACTTCGATCAAAACTTAAGTTATGTCATCCCGATTCTGGTGAGGTTTTTTGCTATACCGTTGACATTAGTGACAATGGTATAGGACTGGAAGTGGGAGATTGGCCTATTCCAGCAATAGGAACAAAAGTAACCGTGCAGGTTCAAGATATGGCTGTAGAAGCCCCCATTCTTGAAATGATCGTTGTTCGAATAAGTAAACATAGCGTTGGTCTGACATTTGTAGATTTTGATTGATTAGATGTATATTTCTTTTATTACTATTGTTTCTCTCCAATTAAACCTAACATTTGGCCTGGTTCCAGCTATTATTAATTATATGATAACCATTAGGAAATAAATCAAATGCAGGATCCTTTAGAAGGTTTAACGATATTTATTACAGGAGCCAGTCGCGGCATTGGAGAAGCAATTGCACTGCGCTGTGCTAAAGCCGGGGCAAATATTATTGTTGCCGCAAAAACCAGTGTTCCCCACCCAAAATTACCTGGCACCATTCATTCTGTGTCTGAAAAAATTAACAAAATGGGTGGAAAAAGCCTCGCATTGACGCTGGATGTAAGAGATGAAAAGCTCGTTAAGAAAGCCTTTGAGAAAGCAGCAGAACATTTTGGTGGTATAGACATACTCATCAATAATGCTGGAGCCATTCAATTATCTCCCGTTGAACAAACCTCTTTAAAACGATTTGACTTAATGCAGTCTGTTAATAGTCGAGCCGTGTTTTTATGTAGTCAGATGGCTTTACCTTATTTAAAAAAATCCTCTCATGCACATATTTTAAGCATGTCACCACCAATCTCTCTGGAAAAAAAATGGCTGGCTTCTTTTTCACCTTACACAATTTCAAAATATGGCATGACCCTGTTAAGTATGGGTATGTCGGAAGAGTTTAAAAGCTATAATATTGGCGTTAATTGTTTGTGGCCAAAAACCACCATTGCCACTGCTGCCATTGAATTTGCAGTAGACGATAAAAAAATACTTGAGCAATCAAGAACCGTTGATATTATGGCCGATGCAACTTATGAAATACTAAGCAGTGATCCCGAAAAAAATACTGGTAACTGTTATGTTGATGAAACTCTGTTAAGAGAAGCTGGCGTTACAGACTTTGATAAATATCTTAATACAGATGATCCTAAAGCCAAATTGCGACAAGACTTATTTATTTCATGGTGAGAAAAACGTAAGTTGCGAGTTGCGAGTTGCGAGTTGCGAGTTGCGAGTTGCGAGTTGCGAGTTGCGAGTTGCGAGTTGCGAGTTGCGAGTTGCGAAAATATTAGACTGATACTCGCATTAATTAAAGCTCTGAATAATGATAGAATATAAGCTTCAGGGAGTTTTTTAAAATGCTTTAAAGAACCCCCTAAAATGAAATCAACAGTTACATTAAAAAACTATCGTTACCGTCTCCTTTTTACAAGAAACTCCGGTAGGGATATCACTGCATACCCAAAAAGTATGCGTGACACTACCACTCGGTAAACCTGCATCGCCACCAGAACCACCAGTGCCATCTCCTTCACTTCCACCTCCAGTTTCTTCTACTTGATACTGAACATGTAACGTAATAACACTACCTTCGTTAACGTAGGTGTTTACCCCATATTTAGTTAATAATGCATGCATTGCTGCAAAAATAAATATTTCACTACCAATTTCATTCAACGAATCAACCCGCATATCTACTTTATAGGTCATGGGAGCAGCATAAGCTGAAGTAACTTATGCCATGAGTACAATCAAGTCCAGTAATAATTTTTTCATTTCCAACTCCTGTTAAATCATTAAATTCCACCAACAACACTGTTGGAAACAAGATGATAGTTAGCTGTTTTTTTCTTGTCGAGTTCTATTTTTAGTCTATAATGCCTCTGATTTAACAAAAAGGAAAATTGTCAATATTCATGCTTAATAAGGCTTTCTATTGGGGCTTAATGCCCATTATTATTCTTCTCTATATAATCGGCGTATGGTTTTTCGTACCTGGTTTTGGCAGCAGCGAAATATTGATGGCTCAACTAAAACCCACCGCCCAATCACTATGAAAGCCTTTTCATAGCCTCCATTTTACTTTTTTCTATTCCGCTGCTGTTCTAATTCTCTTTGCTACAGATTTTTGTTTATTCAAAATTTCCAGGCAGTTAAAACAGATTGTTCCTCGGTTGTTTACCACAGTTTTCATGTTGTTCTTTTCCCTCTTCATGACACGAACTTTCTACTTAGTTCTGATGGGTATAATAAACTGGAGCGATATCTCATGGCCGGTTTTAATAATTACCTTGAGATTCATGTATTCTATATTCTGTACTGGTTAACAGTAACAGCCGTTATTTTATTTGCTTTTCTGCTTGTCAAAAACCAACAAAAATTCAGTCGTTCCAATGCAACCATCGGCGGTATCATCTCGTTAATAATAGCTGTGGTAACTGCAAACACTATCCATAACCAAACAGTCTTTTCAGAACATTATATTCCTTACAATCTATCCAGCATCACTAATGGTTTTCGTGACAATTATATTCGTACCTACGACCAGCTATCAGAACAACGTTACCCCAAGGTGCGACTAGATAACATTGCTGCAAAAATCGAGATTTATCCTTATAAAGAAAAATTAAATCTTAGTGGTGTTTATCAACTAACCAATACAGGTAACAGCCCTATTACGAATTTAGTAGTAACCTTGCCGCCATTTGTTAAACATATAAACTCTTCTTTTAATACCCCCCTCTTTGCTCCAACAAAACCTGAGTTGTACCCTGATATTAATTTGATCAATTATCAGTTTAAAAAAGCACTACAACCCGGGGAAAAAACTGAATATCATTTTGAGTTTTCCTACAGGAATCTCAAGGGGACAACTACTCCCAGACTCAACAATAAGATCACTCAAGATTATACCTATATTGAGAACACTGAATTATTTCCTTTAATAGGTGGGAACCACAATTATTTTGCTATGCCCACATTAAACGCATTCATACGCCCCACAAAAAGTAATAACGCCAAAACAGATATCAACTTCAATAATTCTTTCTTTCAAAAAAAAGTCAATCATATGACGTTAGAGTTAGTAACCAATCACAAGCAAACCGCTGTTAGCTCGGGCAAGTTAACAAAACAACGGATAGACGGTGAGCGGAGCCACTACTTTTATCGTAGTGACCAGGTTCAAAAAAACTATTTTCCCATTATCAGTGCGCCCTATGTTAAAACGCAAATTCAGGCGGATGATTTGGAGGTAATAAGTTATGCCCTGCCTCAATTCAAAAAAAATTCCGAGTTTATTAACCACTCTGCATTATCTATTTTGCAATATTACCGTAAGCTTCTGGGGTTTACCCCCCGCCATCAAGTCACCCTATTACAACGCCCCATTGATAGCGGTTTATCACGTACCTTTCCTGGACTTATCACTCTCTCCAACAAATATTTTTCTAATGTTGATTTAAT
Source organism: Enterobacterales bacterium (assembly GCA_041556195.1). Classification (GTDB taxonomy): domain Bacteria; phylum Pseudomonadota; class Gammaproteobacteria; order Enterobacterales; genus 21-14-all-40-8. The sequence continues at coordinate 31,206 of JBFFIY010000030.1, read as the reverse complement.
CAAATCAGACAATGAATTAGCAGTGTTTCGTCTGCTAGCTCATGAAGTGGCCCATCTGTGGTTTGGACATCATCTGGTAACAGGGCAAGAACTGGGTGCAAGATCACTTATTGAAAGATTGAGCCAATTTATGACTCACATCGCAGTTAAAAAGTTACGCCAGACACAGCAGTTTGAGCGTAGTTATCAATTTGATGTCAATCGATATAAAAAATATCATCGACATGACAAACCTCTGCTAATAAGCACATCTCAGGATATTGAACGGTTTTTAACCTATTATAAATCGTCACTACTTTTTTATGGCCTATCACAACGTCTCTCGGAGGATAAGTTCTTTAGCTTACTTAAAAACTATTTAACCTCAATTGGGCCAGAAGACGAACAGAAACTTTCTGACTTTAGTGCATTTTTAAAACAACACACAACTGCTGAATTGTCGCCCGCTATTGATGAAGTATTTAGTCGAGCTATACATTATGATTTTGCTATCCATAAACTCTCTTATGAGCGGCAGGACAAACAATATAAATTAGAAGTGTTTTTTACTATAAACAGAAATGAAAAACCTAAAAAAAACCTCGAACCTGAAATATCGACAATTGATATGATACTGCTGATTAAAGATGAACAAGCTAAAGAAACGGTAATTAAGCTTCCTCTGGAAACAGGCCAACAAGGAATGAGCATTTTATTGAACAATAAACCTATCTCTGTTGAGATTGATCCAGATCACTGGTATTTGGATATTGATCGTTCAAATAATAACGCAAATTTTTCAGGTTCAATGCAGTAACCTCGAAACTCGAAACTCGAAACTCGCAACTCGAAACTCGCAACTCGAAACTCGAAACTCGAAACTCGAAACTCGAAACTCGAAACTCGAAACTCGAAACTCGAAACTCGAAACTCGAAACTCGCAACTCGAATCTCGCAACTCGCAACTCGCAACTATAAATTAAACAATTTCCCCCTGACCATTTCTCGATAATCTGTAGGGGTAAGATCATTTTTATTTTTAAATAACCTTGAGAAGTAAGCGTTATCTTTAATACCTATTTGATCTGAGATATCCTGCAAGCTGAGATTTGTTTCTTTTAACAATTCTCTAGCCATTTCCATTTTAATATCCTGACCATAAACCAGAACAGATTTGCCAACTGCAGCTTTGAATCGTCTGGAAAAATTTCTGACACTCATGTTGGCCATTTCACTTAATGCCTGTAAATTAAATGTCTGATTGTAGTGTGACTTCATCCATCGTTGCACTTCGAGAATACCTTCATCGGGATGACGGCTGGCTCCGGTTGCAAACCAGGGTTTATCGTAAGTGCGATTAACTTCGTGGTTAAAGTGGCGCTCTATCACTTGACTCACTTCTTTGCCAAAGGTATTTTCAATAAAATATAAGGTCAAATCAACCAATGAGTTAATACTACCTATACAAAATATTGATCCGGATTGTGTAATGAAATGATGTTTCTGGATATTTACCCTGGGATATTTTTTTTTAAACGTATCAAAATAATACCAGTGTGTTGTGGCTACCTTGCCATCTAACAATCCTGCCTTAGCTAATAAACAAACCGCTGTTCCTGTCGCACAAATCTTGACTCCAAGGTTATGTTGCTCAATTAACCATTGAATTAAATCAGGAGATTTCTCCACAACAATATCCGGGTTCCCCCAAATGGGTGGCAAAAATATGCTTCCAGGCTTAGGTGAGTTTGTTAAATTAAAACCAGGTGTTACTTTTAACCCCCTGGTTAACTCTATGGGCTTCAGGGAAGAAGTAGAGCCTGAAATAATATGGCAATGCCAGTTTTTACGCAACTTTGTATTGATACGATTTACTGTATTTGCTGCGGAGATCATCTCCATAGGCAAGCTGATCCCAGTCATTAATGAACGTTGGTAGCAAATAAAAACAGATGGATCCATATGTTGGTTACTTATTTTTGGCCGTTGCATCCTATTAGTTGGCCTGATTATCCTACTAAAAACACTTAAAGGTCAAATATACTTGCCTCAAATTTAGAGATCTCGTTATTGCCTGAAAATTTAACTGCCTGAGAAATTTATATGAAAAAATTGCCCGTAATTGTTGGATTTGGTGGGATCAACCCTGCTGGCCGAAGTTCTTTTCACCACAGCTATCGAAGAATGGTTTATGAAAAATTGTCCAAACAGGATACGGCACCCATGTTTCAAGGCCTGGCTTCTTTGATGGGGCTTGATGCAAGTGAAGATAATCAACAACATATTCTTGATCACACATTGATTAGAAAAATAGAATCTCAAACATTCGATTTAACTAAAATGTCCACTAATTGTAAGGCAAGTCTTAATTCAACAGATACAGCCATTCAATTTAAAATAAATCGAAAAGAGCTACCCAGACAGCTACCAGCTAATTGGAAAATTTTGGAAGATGGCTCGGTGACTAATAAGAATGAAGTCCATGTCACCATAACCGGTGAACTCAATGTCATGATACCTGATACTAACCCTGCCAAAGTTTCCAGTGCCGGACAGTTACCAACAGGCTTTGATGCTGGTGCTCTGTACAATTCCAGAAATCAACCAAAGGGGTTACAACTCACCGTGTTTGGAGCCTCAGATGCCATAAATTCTATCGGTATCGACTGGGATACATTACTGCAACATATTCAGCCAGATCAGGTGTCTGTATACGCTGGTTCTGCCATTGGCCAGCTTGATGATTTTGGTGGAAGAGGTTTAAGTCAATCCTGGCTAAAGGGAGGAAGAATTAGTTCTAAACAAATGCCTTTAATGCTTTCACAGATGCCAGCAGACTTTATCAATAGTTATATGATTAATAGTGTTGGGGCAACAGGTACTAACATGGGGGCTTGCGCCACTTTTTTGTATAATTTACGTCAGGGGATCCATGATATTCAATCTGGCCGCACCCGAATCACAATTGTAGGGGGGGCAGAGGCTCCAATCGAACCGGAGGTTATTGAGGGTTTCCGCGCCATGGGTGCTCTTTCTGAGGATGCTCAAATCGCCAAATTAGATGGTACAGAAACTACTGACTATCGACGTTCTTGCCGACCTTTTTCTGATAATGCAGGTTTTGCCATTTCAGAAGCCTCGCAATTTTTTGTGTTAATGGATGATGAGCTTGCTTTAGAAGTTGGAGCAACTATTTACGGCTCGGTTCCTGAGGTTTTTGTCAATGCTGACGCTAACAAAAAATCTATTTCATCTCCCGGCATTGGAAATTACATCACGGTTGCCAAAGCCATGTCTCTGGCTAAACAACTGCTGGGAGAAGAAGGCGTCAAACAAACCTTTGTTCAGGCACATGGTACTGGAACACCTCAAAACAGAGTAAGTGAGTCTCATATATTAAATGAGGTTGCCAAAACATTTGATATCGAAAAATGGCCTGTCTGTGCCATTAAATCTTATCTTGGTCATTCATTAGGGCCGGCTGGTGGGGATCAATTAACTGCAAGCCTGGGAGCATGGGAATACGGATTGATTCCCGGAATCAACTCCATTGATCATCTGGCTGATGATGTCTTTGACTCTAACCTTGAGTTTTGTTTATCGCATAAGTCGATAGGAGAAAAAGGTCATCAGATGAAAGCAGCCTTGTTAAATTCCAAAGGATTTGGAGGAAATAATGCTACGGGGTTGGTTTTATCCCCATCAACGACCCTTGAAATGCTCGAAAATAAACATGGTGTTAAAGTTCTTTCATCCTACTATCAAAAGAATGTCTCCGTAAAACAACAGGCCAACGAATATGACCAGTCTATGATTAAAGGGGATTTTAATATCATCTATGATTTTGGTACCAACGTGATGGACGAAAATGATTTAAATATTTCAACTGAAGGGATCCAGTTTAAAAACTTTAGTAATGATTTACTATTTTCTACCGAAAATACTTATTCTGACTACTGTTAGTTTAATATACCCCTAATCATTCAAGATGTTGGATTAGGGGTATAAAGATCAGAAATAGTATGCACTATTGACTAACGGGCTCATCTTCCTTAGTCTCACCTACACGAGGAAGATAATAAACATAGAAACCAGGATATTCAGATTTTTCCATAAAAGTAATGCTTTGATACCAATCCTGCTCAGTCATTGACGAGTAAAGCTTCCCCCATGACTCATCATTGTTAGAAGAAATTTCTAGTTTACACATATGAGATTTACACTCAATATTTTGAATAAAGTGTTCACTAGCAATATCACCATTATCCAAAAAATCATTAATGTTTTCTGTATATTGTTTACTCCATTGGTTTTCTGTTTGATCAGATTCAAAAGCCCTTTTCATATTGCTAAGTTCTCTTTCTGAAGACTCAACTACCATGCCTTTAAATTTATCCTTAAAATCGTTGTTCATTCTTTTGCGTAATTCTTTCATCGACAACTTTGTCAATTTTGGTTCTGTTTGGAGCTCTTCAGGATTGTTTTCGGCTATTGATGATAACTTCAATTCAAGACTCTCTATACGTTTTTTGAGCCTATCAATGATTCTGTCTTTAGAATCAACAACATCAGAAATATCCTCTTTAGAAGCTGTAACATCCGTAACAGGTATTTCTTTAAATACAGGTGGCGAATACTCGCGCTCAATTGTTGAAGTTATTTCTTCTTCACTGGGTTGAACAGCGTTCTGGTTGGAAAATACAAAAAATCCAATGGATATTCCAATAACAAAAGACATCAAATACTTTATAACGGACATAATCATTAACTTTTCTCAAAAAATATTCAAACCTGAATTCATCAGTTGATCGCTACATGATGACGTTAAACATATGATTTTATTGCATATTTCATATGCCGTCAATAAAACGTTCAAAGTCGTCATCTGACATTGGTTTACCCAGATAATAACCCTGACCATAATCACAGTCATGATGTACAAGAAAATCTAACTGCCGCTGTGTTTCTATACCCTCAGCTACAACTTGAAGAGATAATTTTTTGGCCATGACCAAAATGGTTTCTATAAGAGCTTCAGCAAATTAATTTCATCTAGTTGTTCTTGTTCTTCTCTTAAATTAGTTTCTATTTGATACTCAATAATTACAGAACAAAATAAAATGCCAATCAGGGTTAAGTAGAGTTTTCGCTTATACCACAATATAAAAATAAAGGGGTTAACAAAAGTAAGGCAATAAATAACAAAAGTTTAATCGTCCATTTATTCGCAATGGCCGGGGGTTCAAAAAAGAATGTATTGATGTCAAGGTGTGAATGAACAAGTCCTAAGGATCGGATCCGTTCATTCATAGTAAACCAGCGATCAGGATTTATTTCTCCGAGATCCTTTTTAGGATGCTGAATTAGATCATTAATGTAATCAGCAAATGCCAGGTTATATTCATACATATCATTATATTCAAAGAGATACCTTGGTAGTTCCGTTGAAATACGTTTTGCAATTTCTTCCTTGTTATTCAATGCATACATCCAACCTTTTTTACTGGTCGCTAAAAATTTTTCAACAAACTGTGGCTTTTCCCGGGCGAGAGCCTGCGTTGTATACAATGTATCACCATAAAAATTTATGGCAAAGTCTGCGGGGTACAGTTTGTTGAGTTTAACTCCCTTTTCTTTCGACTGCATCTCTGCAGAAATTTCGTAAGTAACAATGGCATCAGCTTTATTATTTAATAAGGTTTCCAATGTCACTGGTTCGTTGACAAAATCGAGCTTACTAAGATCATATCGCGTGTTTTAAAAAGAGCCTTAACCTCTAGCATTGTGGCGTCACTTTCAACCACAGCAATACGTAAATTAGCAAGTTGCGATAAATTTTCTACCGGTGTTTCTGTTAAAGAGAAAACAGCACCAGGGCTTCTTTGAAAAAATGGTGCAATTACAACCAAATCAACACTCTTATCTTTGCCAATAAGGATATCCAGAGCTCCAATTGCAAACTGGCATTTCCCTGTTGTATCTCATTGAAAGGCGCCACAATACTTCCATCAGCTCTGCTTGCAGATCTAATTTCAACATCTAAGCCTGCATCCCTGTAATAACCTTGCCATTGTGCTGCATAATAGCCTGCAAATTGAAACTCATGTTCCCATTTGAGTTATAATACGACTTTTTCTGTGGCAAAAGCACTGGTTAATAATTGAGTTACAACAACAAAAATTGAAAATTGTTTCAGCATCATTATTTTAATCTTTTCAGTTAGTTAACCAGATATTAGTCTAAAGGAATGTGATTTGCCTGAAAAACCCTTTAATTCCATTAAAGATCCTATATTAACCTAAGAAAATAAGATTAATAAGGCGTGAATTTGGGGGTAACTCTGGTTTAAATCTTTGCAGTCATTACCATATAACCTAAACCTTCCTCTTTTATAAAGGCGTCAAGCTCATTAAAAAATTGAGCAGATCCCTCAAATTCATCGGGGAGCTCAAAATCTGATTTGAAATCTAACAACTTAAACAGATTAAGTTGTTTATAAATTCTGCTTGTTATCTCCTCAATTGCCCAATCTGCATTTTGAGTACGAATTTTTCTAAATCCCGCATTTGATAACAAATTGTGGTATCCCTCTATGGACAGGGCCCCACTTATACATAAAGTTTTACTAAAAGGTCCTATCAGGGATGCTGGGAGTGGCTTATTAAGATAAATATCTGAAATACCTATTCGTCCATGGCTTTTTAATACTCGATACATCTCCTTCATTGCCACCTGTGGTTGATCAAAGGTACAAACTGCACATTCACAAAATACTGCATCAAAATGATTATCAGCAAAGGGTAAATTCTCTGCACTACCCTGGCGGGCTTTAAAGAGGTGGCTTAGTTTATTTTGTTTAGCTAACTGATTAGCCCGAATAACCTGCTCTTCACTAAAGTCAATGACATCTACATTGGCAGCATACTGTTCTGCTACAAAAAGTCCACTCTCCCCCGTGCCACTCGCAACATCTAACACAAGCGAATCAGAACTCAAAAGCAATTTTTCAGTTAGTGATTTTGTGAGTGTTAAACCACCCGGGTGAAAACTTTTACCTAATAAAAATTCAGTCATAGGAAGTTGGTAAAATTCGGCGCAACAGCAGCTTGTCATTGAATGCTCTCTTCATTCAAGGGTTTTTTATTGTTAAGAGTCCAATCATATTCGCTAAATATTAACTGGTAATTACGCGCTTTAATCAGGTTCGATTTTTCAGGTTCTGTGGAAATACTTTTCAAATAATCTAGAATATTAGCATCAGGGTTTTGTTGTTGTAAAAAGTCAAGAAAATCTTTTTTGTACCAATCAAAAATAATGGATACATGTACGATTTTTTTCTCATCATCAATGCTAAGATTTTTTTTATCTTTTAGAAACTCACTCGAAGCTGTTGCTAAAAAGGGCTCCAGTTCCTCTCCCATAGGCAGTTGCGGTCGCATTACCGGGCAACCCTCACTTCCACAGTTAAGCACAAAATGAATTCTTGGATCATTTTCTCCATCAAATATTTTCCGAGCTTCAATTTGATACAGATTATAAAGTTCACCTCCTAGCACGAATTTCAATTTATAAAAAAAACCCAGACCTTTTATGATTTCAACAGGAGCTTTAACATCCATAACAGATTCTAACGGCCAGTGTTTTAAAATGCTTTTTATGACCAATGCATTGTAACTATAAACCCAATAAACTAAAGCCTGATTTTTTTCTTTAAATCGTTCAGGACTATTTTCAGGACTATAAAGCGCTAATGCAGACAGATAACGATCCAGCTTTTTAACTGCCACTTTATTCTCATACCATTTTTGATAATCTATTCGACCTTGTGGAGTAATAAACTGTTGTAATAAATTTTCAATGCTTTGATGAGAAAATCCTTTATCAGGAAAGTTATCAGGCAGAGGAGCAGAAACATGAATAATATCGGCATTGGTGTTCCAACGCCAGAAACCGTAGCTAACAACCATCAACGCAATCAACACTATAACTACTATTACCATGGTCGATAAACCTTTTGAAGAAGATGTTTGCTGAAGATTATCCAAAATAAATAAACCTTGTTTTTTATATTCTTAAGATATTAACTTAACAGAAATAGGTCCATTCACTTTAAATCCATTACGTTCATTTCTGCGTTCGGCTAAAATGGTTGTTTCCAGTTCATCACGGTAAAGTATATTATAAGTTTCAAAAGGGATGGCTCTCTTTCCATCTGGGTGCAAAATATGAACACAAGACTTTCTAATCGATCTTAAATCGAAATTATTGGCGTCCATAAAATCAACAATTAATACTCTGAAGATGTTTTTGTAACTAAGCCCGGAAACAGTTTGAACTTTACCTGTTGAGTTTGTTTTATTTGTAGATTCTAATAATTGGTTAATAGCACCTACTTGGGACTGCGGAGAATGGTGTGTTGAAAAGAGTTCAAAAATACCTTGCTGTACTTGAGGTTCCTTCTCAAAAGCAATGGTATTACGCCCGCCATTTATTAATAATTCAGGATCAATTAATCCCGTTAACGGAATCATTTTTCCATTTATTTTTAAAGCGTATCCCATGGCAATGCTATCAGCGTAACAAGGTACAGGAATGATATCTTCAGGTTCAAAAAGATCTGATTGTTGTAAAATCCTTCTACGAACTTCAGTCAGTGTAATTCTATCTCTTTTAACGTCAAATCCATCCTTATATTTTTCTAACCGTCCTGCTGCTTGAACAGGTTGAAAAGTCACCCCTCGAACACAGGGTTGTTGCATGGCAAAATCCAGAATTTCACCAAGTTGTTCATCATTGACGCCACGTCGAACTGTTGCGACTAAAGTTGTAGGAATCTCTAATTTATTTAGTTTTTCTAATGCTTTTTGATGTATTTTACGTAAGTCTGCCCCCCTTAAAATTTGCAGAGGCTCCAGATGTAAAGAATCAAATTGTAAATAAACTTCAAATCCTGGTGTATATTGGCTAAGTTTTTCAGCAAATCCTTCTTCTGCAGCAATTTTAATACCATTAGTATTCACTAATAAATGCTGGATCGGTCTTTTTTTGGCGGCATCCAATACTTTAAAAAAGTCAGGGTGAATAGTCGGTTCTCCACCTGAGATCTGAACAATGGCCGGCTCACCTTCATTGGCTACAGCTAAATCCAGCATTTTTTCAATTTGTGGAATGGTAAGATGATTGCTTTTTTCGGGACAACTATTGGCAAAACAAGTAGGGCAGCTCAAGTTGCAGCTATCAGTAATTTCTAATAAAAGAGAACAGCCATGTTGCTCATGGTCAGGGCAAATTCCACAATCATATGGACAGCCGTACTCAGTGCGTGAATTATAACTAGCTACCTGTTCTGGTGTTTTAATAAAAACTTCTCGGCTGCGCTTATAATAATCAATGTCATCTGCCAACAATACTTGCTCGGAACCATGCTCTGGGCATCGTTTAAGTAACCAGACTGAACCTGATTGAAAAACTATTTTTCCATCAATCCGCCGTAAACAACTGGAACAAAGTGATACTGTAGCATCATAATATTTATAAGGGCGTTCTCTAACAGCCATGAGTTATTTTCATCAACGCAATTGAATGAATAAAAAGATTATTGAAATACAGTTTTGTTACTGCACTTTCATTAATTTGTGACAAACCAGAAAAGTCGGAAATGGCTATTCAGCCATTTCAGGACTCACCACATAACTTATACCATCTGGTCCATCTTCTGCATCCCAGGAGCCTTGAATTTCAAATGTATTCAGATTAATCACAGATATGTGATTACTATTAAGATGAGAAACATAGGCTAAGTTTCCATCGGAAGATATTTCTATACCAACAGGGGTGCTATTGTGAAATTTTAAGGGTGAATTAAAAATATTTATCTGTTTATCCACCTCTAAACGAAATTTAATACTTTTAACCAATTCCATATTTTCAGTTCCAAAAATATAGAGAGTGTCATCTTTGGCATTTGTCACTAGCGCTAACTTCTTTTTATCGACTATTTTGACCCTTATGGGAAAACCCGCTGTTTTTACTTTTTTAATAATCTTATAGGTCTCGGGCTCAATAACAACCAAAGTATTATCCAGATGATTAGTTAGCCATATATTGCCATTGCTTGCTACATCAATACCCTCAGGTCCTGTACCAACTTTAATAGACTCGACTTTAAAGCTGGATAACTCCAGAATTGACATACTATTAGAAGCTACGTTAGTCACATAGGCAAACTGATGATCTGGAGATAACGCTACCATATGAGAAACCTGTTGATTGATGGGATAAACTTTAACAATATTCCCCTCTGGAAGTTTTAATTTCAATAATACATGGTTTTCTTCTGCAGTCACCAGAATATGGTTTTCATCCATAAAAACTAAACCATGAGGCCTCTTATATTTTCCCAAATTGATTGTCTTTATTATTTCCTGATGAACTACATTGATTAAAGTTAGACTATTTCCGGCATAAGCTTCACCATAATTACTCACGACAGCAAGTTTTCCATCAGAAGAAAGAGCTATTTCATGTGGGCCTGCTTCAGTGCCAACTAAAGCTAAAACCTGACCAGTCTGAGTATCACGAAAAGAGACTGTAGCATCTTTTTGATGAACAACTAATAACATGTCTGCGAAAGACTGCACGCAAAGTGTAATAAGAATAAAACAAACAAAGAATATGTGAATTATTTTTATCAAAATTACCAACTATAACAGTTAACATAAAGCACCCAAACAAACGGGAAATGTATGTTTCAGATTAAACAGTGAAGAATCTCGATTGATATTACCACCAACCAGGCTACAGGTGTATGTTATCGTTATTAAATCTCGTTTTTAACATGATAGAACAAATTTAATTCTTTCTCTGTAACTTTATTAAGGATGACAGAAGCTACTCCAACTATCACCTAAGTCATCATTATCTGAATCTAACTCTATGAATTCCTGATGAAATCTAACCGTCCAATCATTAATGGCACCGTGCTTTACCAACAAACTAAATCGACCTGCCTGTGGAAAACTATACAATTTCAAGAAGCTCAATTTATCTACTGTTCCACAGAAATATTTAACTTTATTCATCCATTCGCCATTTTCCTGGCCAATCAGAGTAATCAGGGCAAGTTGAGAGTCAACCTCAAATAACGTCATAATTTCACCCGTATTTTCTTGTAAAATTTCATACAATTCTGCCTCTGTAGGCTGAGGTTGATCCGTATTAAAATATCTTATCAATAATTCTCCTTCTTGCAAGGTAGTCTCATCTAATATCGGCTCAAAACCCAGGTTCAATAATTTTGGCAAAATGTTTTCTTTGAGGCTAATTTGATCTTTTTCAACTTTAATTCTTGTCATCATAACTTCGGTTGCCAAAGCTATAACTTCAGCCTTTGCATGACTGGACGAAGCGATTAATGTACCCTTTTCTAATGGTAACTGGGTCGATCGAACCAGGATGGGAATGTCTAATGATTCTGCTGGTTGAATAGTTCTTGGATGGAGTACTTTGGCTCCAAAGGTGGCTAGTCTCCTTGCCTGGTCATAACTAAGCTGATGTAATAATCGAGCATCGGGAAGAACTCTGGGATTAAAAGTAAAAATGCCTGGAACATCAGTCCATATTTCAATCTGTCTGGCTTGGAGCAATGCTCCAAAATAAGCCGCTGATGTATCGGAGCCTTCTCTGCCTAACAATACTGTTTCTCCTTCTTTATCACTAGCAATGAAACCTTGAGTAACAATCACATGAGCATCATGCTTAAATCTATTTTGAAACGGCTCGTCTTCAGAGTAATAATTACATTGTGCACTGGTATAATGGTGCCAGGGATCTGAATGCCCAACGGCTTGTAATAATTGTCTTGAATCCCTCCAATGACAGGGGATCCCCTGTTGATTCAAAAAATTAGCTCCTAAAGTGGATGATAATAATTCTCCCACGGCAAGCACTCTGGCATGTAGTCTTGGGGTAATTTCTGCCTGATGATGTATTTCGCGGCAAGCTTCTTCTAATTCAGCAAACCAAATGGCGAGTAAACTCTCTCCATCAAGATCTAAATTTTTTGCGAAGCCTGAATGCAGTTCTTTAAGATGTGCAATGGCATCTGGATGACTACCTGTTATGGATTGATGTAATAAACTTTCTAATAAATTGGAGACGTTTTTAAGTGCGGATAATACCAGTAACGGCCGAAAGCCCGATCCTGTTTTAATCTGAACCTGCCTTGCAATTGTTTCCCAGTGTGAGGGCTCTGCAACACTACTCCCTCCAAATTTTAATACTGCCCATTTTTGCGTCATTTAGTTATCAACTGGGTTATACCCCTAATCATTTTGTATTAAAAACACCATGCATCTCATCTCAAACAATTAAGTATGGCTGTTACAATTCAGTTGAATATAATCAACAACAGCCTCTGCATTAGCTTCTATAAAATCGCATCGGGTTTGCTTGTCTGCTAAATCAGAAATTGCTATGGGTGTTCCTGGTGGTTCTCCAATTGCCTGTTGTACCACTTCTGGAAACTTGGCAGGGTGTGCAGTTGCCAGACAGATAACCCCTTCATCAGTGACTTTTCTGGCTGCAACAATACCAACGGCTGTATGTGGATCCACCTCTATATTTTGCTGTTTCATCGATTGAATACCAACGAGTGTTTCTTCATCAGTGATCTTAACAACCTTAAACATATTTTTAACCGTATCCAATTCTTGCTCAGACAAATTAAATCCACCATGCTCCTTCAAGGATGTCATATAGCGACTAACCGTTGCCCCATTTCTATCTGTTAAATCAAATAACAATCTTTCAAAATTACTAGAGATCTGAATATCCATAGCAGGGCTAAAAGTTTCGCAGGCTTTATCTGGATGATAATCACCCGTTTCAATGACACGTTTGACAATATCATTGGCATTAGTTGCAACAATTAATTGCGAGATAGGCAACCCCATTTTTTTTGCCATGTAACCAGCAAAAACATCACCAAAATTTCCTGTAGGTACAGAAAATATTAAAGGCTTTTTGGGATGCACTTTCAAAAATTTTAAACCCGCATAAAAATAGTAGACCATCTGTGCCAGAATTCTTGCCCAATTAATGGAGTTCACAGCACCCAGTTTTAGTTTTTTTCTTAATGGCAAATCACTTAATAAACTTTTAACAATCGCCTGACAATCATCAAAATCACCCTCAATCGCAATATTGTGGACATTGGGATCTAATACCGTCGTCATTTGCATCTCTTGAACCTTGCTTACCTTGCCCTTGGGATGCAACATGAAAATCTGTATAGACTTTTTTCCTCGCACAGCATAAATAGCTGCACTGCCAGTATCGCCAGAAGTCGCACCAACAATATTAAGCGTTTCCTCTGTTTTTTTTTGCTCTGTTTGTTTTTGCAAAAGTATTTCAAACAAATTACCCAAAAACTGTAGGGCTATGTCTTTAAAAGCAAAGGTGGGGCCATGAAAAAGCTCCAGAATAAATCCATTAGAGAATGGGGTTAGCGGGGTAGTCTCAGCGTGAGAAAAAACCTCATAACTATTATTGATCAACAAGTGTAACTCTGAGTCGCTTAGTTCTGAGCCGACAAAGGGTTTCATCACCTCAAAAGCCAATCCCTGATAGCTCAGCGCTGTCCAATGCTCTAGCATAGAAGAACAGTCTGGTGTTGACTCGGGCACGAATAAACCACCATCCTCCGCCAGTCCAGCTAACACTACATCGGCAAAAGAATAGGATTTTAAAGAACCTCTTGTACTAATATATCTCATCGTATTTCCACTAAATGAACCACTGAGTAAACCAATGGTTTTAGTTTAATCTTTTAGTTGTTTATGCACAATCAGAGATCCCCTTATAGGATATATACCCCTAATCATTCATTATGCCTGAAATCAGGCATAATGAATGATTAGGGGTATATTTGTAAATCCTATTGTTTAATGGTTGCACTAACTCGCCAAAAACAGCACTATAAACTGATTAATCCTGTTTAATTCTGACTTTTTTATGGTTTCTTCCACTTTTTTTGCTCCTGCGACTTCAGCCAATCTTGCTGCCGGATTTGATATTTTAGGTATGGCTCTCTCTAAAATTGGCGATAAAGTTACTGCCTACAAAACCAACAAATCAAATATTGAAATAATATCTATTAAAGGAGATCAGGGACAACTTCCACTGGATCCGACTCAAAATACCGCTTCAGTCGCTGTTGCAGCTTTATTAAAATACGTAGGTTATTCTGGAGGCATCGGCCTGGAAATTGAAAAAAAAATGCCCTTATGTAGCGGTTTAGGTTCAAGTGCAGCCAGTGCCGCAGCAGCCGTTGCAGCGGTCAACCACCTGTTACAGCTTGAATTAACAGCTAAAGAGTTAGTCCCTTTTGCCATGCAAGGTGAGGCAGTTGCCAGTGGTAGCGCACATGCCGATAATGTTGCACCTTCATTAATGGGGGGTATCGTATTGATTCGAAGTTATCACCCCCTCGATGTTATCCAGCTATCTGTCCCTGAAAATTTGTATTACAGCATTGTTCATCCTAACCTGAGTATTAACACCAAAGAAGCCAGGGAGCAGGTTCCACAAAATATACCCGTTAAACATGCGACTCAACAGATGGGCAATATAGCAACTTTTGTGGCTGGCCTTTATAGCAACAACCTTAATTTGATATCTAATGGATTGGAAGACTGGATTGCAGAACCTGCCAGAGCCAAATCTATTCCCGGTTTTAGTCTGGTTAAACAAGCGGCTCTGGATGCTGGTGCACTCGGAGCTGGTTTGTCGGGTTCAGGCCCCTCTATGTTTGCATTTTCTGATGCTTTATCAACCGCAGAGGATTGTGCCTGTCAGATGTCTGATATTTTTAATAATCAAAACATAACAAGTAACCTTTATTTTGGAAAAGTGAATACTCGTGGTGCTTTTTTAGTCACAGAGAAACCAGATACTGAGGACTTAATCTCTGGGGATTTGGCCTGATGAGTCATCCAAAGTTTTTTTTAGAATTAAAAGACATTATTAGCAAGGAGATAAAAGATCTTCAAGCTGCTAATAAGGATCACATTGTTTCGTCTGAAATTGTCGAACTTGATCAAGCCTGCACCGGTAGGTTGACTCGAATGGATGCCCTGCAGCAACAAGCCATGGCTAAAGCTAATCATCAAAGATCCGTACTCCGCTTAAAACAACTTAACGCCGCCCTGATAAAAATTGAAAATGAAGATTACGGTTTATGTTTTGACTGTGAAGAAGACATTGCACAAGCTCGATTAAAAGCCAACCCAACGGCTACTTTATGTATAAGTTGTGCCGAGAAAAAAGAGAAACGTCCGAGCTAATGCTCGGACGATACTTAAGCCGAGTTGAGGTTATCTAATGCTCGATTGATAATTTCTAACATTAATGGGAGCTGATTCCAGATAAGAAAATGATTCCCCTTCTCAACTTCCAGAAACTGTACATCATTTTCTTTAAACACCTTTTTTGAAAAATCAATATTTGCCGGGTGAACCAATCCATCATTTTTACCCTGAATCACCCATATTGGCGCTTTAATGGAAGACCAGGAGTCTTTCATTTGCTCTAATTGTTCTGATAAGGGCAACATTTCATCATTAGCCATCTCAAGTTCTTTCGGTACTATCCAGGTAAAAATAACACTGAGCCAGTTGTACCACCTGGATTTTGATAATTTCGGATCAAATGGAGCAGCAATAAAAATAACGCCTTTAATATATTGCTGGTAATCAAAAGCCATTTGACCTATTAATGGTGCACCCAGAGAATGTCCAACTAAAATAACACCCAGATGTTGATTTTGCTCATCAAGTTTTTTGATTAAAGCACCAAGATAATGAGATTGTTTTTTTAGTTCAGGGAAAAAACATTTTTCCCCGACTTCTGTTGCACATTTTGAATTTCCCCATCCCGGTCTATCGATAGAAATCAGATGAGCCCGTTTTTGTAGTTGTGGGTTTTTGAGGTATTTAATATATCCACCCCATCCTCCTGGCGTTCCATGAACAAAGATTATTGCTGGTTTAGACTGGTCACCAGATTCGACATAGGCAATTTCAACTTTGGCATCAAGATCTGAAGAAATAACCGAATTTTGATGTTTTTGATAAAAAATATTATGTTCAGACGTTTTTTCTGTTGGGGGTAAAAATCTAAAAGCTAGCAACAGAAAAAGGGCTGCAACTACAGCAGACCATAGGAGCCATTTAAGAGGTTTTAAGCTAATTTTGAACAAGTTTCGATACCTGAATTACCATATACCCTTCTCTGAGGTTAACTAAATTTATCAAATAACTTCTTATTTCCACAAAAAAATACAAATTTGATATTGCATTTAGTTTTGAAATCATGATAAAAGACAGTATAGCAATATTTATACACCATATAAGGTGAAAATGTCCCAATTTATCATTAATCTGAATTTCCCAATCAACAATAACTATCTGGCTATTGTTTTAAGTTCTATTGCTTCTAAAAACTCAAATTCTAGCAACAACATCGTTAACCGCCGCCGCTTCTGCCTGGCCGGGTTTGATGATGTCTAATTTATTATAAATAAACATTTTCGAAAAAACCCGGCCACTGAGCCGGGTTTTTTTATACCTGTTTTTCACCACTAAAACCTAAAATGAACAAGTACCTGAAATGAATAAGGATTAACAAATGAAACACTTTCTTACCACCGAAAATTGGACTCAAAATGAGCTTCAGGAAATGATTGACGAAGCCGTGAAATTTAAAAATGGTCTTAATATCAAAGCGTTAGAAAACAAATCCGTTGCATTGATATTTTTCAATCCCAGCTTAAGAACTCGAACTTCATTTGAGCTGGGCACATGGCAAATGGGCGGTCATGCGGTGGTATTAGAACCAGGAAAAAGTTCCTGGCCAATTGAATTTGAGTTCGGCTCAACAATGGATGGCATTGCAGAAGAACATGTTATTGAAGCAGCTCAGGTACTTTCGCGATATTGCGATCTTATCTGTGTTAGAGCTTTTCCAAAATTTCAAAATTGGCAAGCTGACAGACAAGATCTGGTGATTAAATCTTTTGCTAAATATTCTAATGTTCCTGTGATCAACATGGAAACAATCACTCACCCCTGTCAGGAACTGGCTCACATGCAAGCCATTCAGGAAAGGATCGGTAAACCACAAAAAAAGAAGTATTTACTAACCTGGACTTACCACCCAAAACCACTAAATACAGCGGTAGCTAATTCTTCTTTATTAATTTCTTCTAAATTCGGTATGGATGTCACTTTGCTCTGTCCAAATGAGAATTACCTACTTGATAAGCGTTATATAAACATAGCCCAGAAAAACGCTAAGTTGTATGGAGGTAGTTTTCAAATCACCCATGATATTGAACAAGCCTATGCAGAAGCCGATGTTGTTTATGCTAAAAGCTGGGGAGCCTTACCATTTTTTGGAAACTGGGAACCAGAAATATTAATGAGACAGGACTATAAACACTTCATTGTTGATGAACAAAAAATGGCATTAACAAATAATGCTATTTTTTCTCATTGCCTCCCTTTACGTAGAAATATTAAAGCAACCGATCTCGTTATGGACGCTCCCTATTGCGCAGCTATTGATGAAGCTGAAAACAGGCTTCATGTTCAAAAAGCGATTATGTCGAAATTGATAAATCAATAACTATTCCAGACAAACGTAACATTGAATATTTTAAACCATACAAATTTAATGAGAGTTTAGACATGACAAATCACCCTATGCAACAAGATAATAAAGTAGTACTTGCCTTCTCTGGAGGACTCGACACCAGTTTTTGTGTACCTTATTTAATAAATAAAGGTTATCAGGTAACAACCATTTTTGTAGATTCCGGTGGTGTTAGCGAAGAAGAAAAAAACGGGATAAAACAACGAGCTATTGAACTTGGGGCTTTTGAACACAGGGAGGTCAATATTGGAGAGGATCTCTGGAATCGAGTCATTACACCTCTGATCTGGTGCGGCCACTGGTATCAAAACCAATACCCTCTACTCTGTTCTGATAGATATCTCATTGTCGAAGCCTGTTTGAAATTATGTGATGAATTAGGCACTAAAAACTTTGCCCATGGTTGCACTGGCATGGGAAATGACCAAATCAGGTTTGATCTGACCGTCCACTGTCTTGGAGAGTTTAATATCATTTCTCCAATCAGAGAAATACAAAAACAAAATACAAATATTCGTAATTATGAAAAACAGTATTTACTGGACAGAGGTTTTACTGTTTCTGATAAGGTTGCCAGTTACTCAATAAATGAGAATTTACTTGGAGCAACTATTTCAGGTTCGGAAATTGATGAATGGCAACAACCCGATAAAGCAAGTTATGTATTAACGTCTCCTCCCGATCAGTCTTGTTTAGAAACGAGTTATATCAAATTACAATTTACCAAAGGTATTGTTACTGCCCTCAACGGCATTCCTCTTGATAACCAGTTAACCGGTAAAGAAGTTATGCTATTGCTTAACCAGTTAGTTGGCTCGTACTCAGTTGGAAGAGGAATATATACAGGAGATACCACGATTGGTTTAAAAGGAAGAATAGTTTTTGAAGCACCTGCATTAGAAGCGATTAATATAGCGCATACAGCTTTGGAACAATCCATATTATCAAAAGCACAAAATAGGTTTAAATCTACCATTGCAGAAAAATGGGTAGAATTGGTTTATGAAGGTTTCTTTTATGAGCCACTAAAAAATAATCTTGAAGCCTTTTTAAAATCCTCTCAGGAACTTGTCTCAGGAACAGTGACTTTAGAGTTAAATCAGGGACAAATACATGCTGTTGCTATTGATTCAAATAATATTTTAAAAGACAGCCAATCTGTTTATGCACAGTCAGCTTCATGGAGTATCGAAGAAGCACTCGGTTTCATCAAATTATTTGGAAAATCATCTACATTAGCTGCAAATCAATGCCTGAAGAAAAAAGTGTTAAAGAAAAAGGAGAAATTAAACTAATGGAAAGTATAACTTCTCAGGTCACTTCGTCATTAGATTTAATTCTGGAAAAATTGGCAGCGCTGGTCAGTTTTGATACCCAAAATCCGCCGAGAGCTATCACTGCAGATAGTGATATTTTTATTTATTTAAGAGAAAATCTGCCAGGTTTTGTCATTGAACTATTTGATCTTGGTAGTGGCAGTCTTGGCTTACTCGCTAAAAGAGGCAACCCCGAATTGCTTTTCAACTTTCATATCGATACGGTACCCATTGCACAGGGATGGACTAAAAATCCCTTTGAATTGACTATTGAAGACAACAAAGCTTACGCTCTGGGTGCCTGTGATATCAAAGGTGCAGCTGCATGTATGTTATCTGCAATATCAAAAACGAAAGGCGATGTTGCTTTACTTTTTACATCAGATGAGGAACATGGCTCCAGTGAAGCAGTTAAACATTTCTTGCTTTCAAGGCATGGATTTTCAAAGGTTATAATTGCGGAACCGACTCAGGCTAAAGCCGTATTAGCCCATAGAGGAATACAGACCGCCAGGGCAGTTTTCAAAGGGAAAGCCGGCCATGCCTCAGAATCAAGAGCATTAACAGACAGTGCAATTCATAAAGCCGCAAAATGGATCAGCGCCACGCTTGATTGGGTCGAAACTCAAACCAACTCTTTTGAATCACTCAGCGGAATGCCCTTTAACATTGGAAAAATCAATGGAGGGATTAAAGCCAACATGATTTCCTCTGATTGTGAATTATCCCTTGGTTTCAGGCCTCTACCCGGACAAGATTCTGGCCAGATCCTGGCATCATTACAAAAACAGGGTTCATGTATTAGTCATATCAACGATAAGGATCTCCAGCTAACCTCTCAGTTTTTTGGTCCTACCTTACCTGCAGCAAATCAGAATTTTGAACAATCTATTGATAACGCCAGTGCTTTAGCTAAAGCATGTGCCCTTAACATCGGAACGGCCGTGAATTTTTGGACAGAGGCCAGTCTATTTTCAGAAGCAGGAATTACAGCCATCGTTTTTGGCCCTGGAAATATTACGGAAGCACATACTGCTAATGAATGGGTGGAGCTTAAACAGTTAGAAAAAGTAGAACAACATTACATTCATATTATTGAACCATTCTCTAAACCATCCTCAAACGATACGCTTTCAGGGGACGCTAATGAAAAGTCATAAATCTAAAACGAAGGATACGATTATTCAACTTCTTTCAAATTTGGCTAATCCCAAAGAAATAAATCAATATATGAAACGATTTGTTAATACGGGGCAATCTAACTTTGCAGTGATCAAGGTTGGTGGAGCCATACTGGAAAATGATCTTGAGAACCTTTGCTCATCACTTTGTTTTTTAGAGCAAATTGGATTATTTCCAATTGTCATCCATGGCGCAGGTCCACAACTTACCAGAAATCTGAAAGAAGCAGGGATAATTAGCCAGTTCATTAATGGTCAAAGAGTCACTTCAGCAGCAGTTTTAAAAATTGCTAAAAACACCTTTATTCAACAAAATCTAAAACTTTCCAATCGCCTGCAATCTATGGGAGTAAAAACCGCTTCTATCACTTCCGGTGTTTTCGGTGCAACTAAAATATTACCTGATGAACTGGGTTATGTAGGAACAGTCAATAGTATCGAGCTGGAACCTATTAAAACCGCCATTAATAATGGTGTCATACCAATATTATCCTCATTGGCTGAAACGGATACAGGGCAATATTTAAATATTAATGCCGATGTTGCCACCAATCAATTAGCGATAGCACTTAAACCCTATAAAATAATTTTGCTTACTGAAACAGGGGGATTGTTAGATCAACATGGAAACATTATTTCTTCTGTCAACTTAATCACGGATTATAAAACGCTAATACAACAAGATTGGGTTCATAGTGGAATGAAGCTAAAACTTGAGCAAGTTTCAGACATGTTAAACCAATTGCCTGCATCTACATCCGTTTCCATAACGAGTCCTCAACATCTTGCAAAAGAATTATTTACGCACAAGGGTTCAGGAACATTAATCAAAAAAGGTGAGTCGATAATTATTCATAATCATATAGACTCAATACAAACCTCAAAAATATATCAGCTACTAGAATCAAGTTTCAATAAAAAACTTGATGCTAATTATTTCGAAAATTTACATATCCATAAAGCCTATATCACCTACTGCTATAGAGCAGCTATTATTACAACGCTTGAAAACGACATTACATTTATCGACAAATTCGTTGTTTCGGATGAGGCCAGAGGCGAAGGATTAGGCAAAACGATTTGGGAAAGCCTGGTACAGGATAACAGTAAAATATTCTGGCGATGTAAACCAGAAAACCCCATTAATGGGTTTTATTTTGCTAATTCAAGCGGCTGCTACAAAACCCGGGGCTGGCATGTATTCTGGTATGGTTTAAGCGACTTCAAACAAATTGAAAACTGCATTAATTTCGCTCTCAACAAACCTGAAACCTTAAATTAAAATTGAGGAATATTTATTATGGATAACAACATAAAAAAATATAGTCTGGGTATCATAGGTGGGAGAGGTTTCGTTGGTATTGAATTACAGGAGCTACTGCATCATCACCCTTCTATTGAACTCCAATGGGTAAGTACTCGCCAACTGGAAGAGTCTCCACACAATAACATTGAAGCTGAAAGCTCAAAAATTGAAACTATTACGTTTCAACAAATAGAAGAAAGAAAAACAGACATTATTGTACTAGCTCTGCCAAATGGGTTAGCTCAATTTTTTGTGAAATCACTGGAAGTTGGAAATAAACATAAACTACTGATTGATCTATCGGCGGATTTTCGCTTCGATAAAGACTGGATTTATTCTTTACCTGAACTGGACTATTCTAAAATCATGAATTTCTCTAAAAGCAATTTCTTTAAAACAAATAACGCCCTACAACAACCTATTAAAATTAGTAATCCAGGTTGTTATGCCACAGCGATGCAATTAATTTTGGCTCCTGTTAAAGATTTACTTTCATCCAGACCTCATTGTTTTGGTGTGTCAGGGTACAGTGGTGCAGGAACAAAACCATGCCCTAACAACGACCCTGACAACTTAAAAAACAATTTAATAGGCTACAGTCTGGTTGAACATATTCATGAGAAAGAGGTGAGCTTTCATTTGCAACATCCAGTGTCATTTTCACCACATGTTGCACAGTTTTTTCGAGGCATTAATATGACTACACAAATTGAATTTTATAAACCACAAACTTCTATTAATTTATACAATCTATACAATGATTTTTATTCACAACATCCTTTTGTTCTTTGCCAAAAAGATATACCTACTATTCAGCAGGTGATTAACACGCCAAACTGTGTAATAGGGGGAATAACTGTCAGTAGTGACGGAAAACGAGCCGCTATAGTTGGTTGCCTGGATAATTTACTTAAAGGCGCAGCCAGCCAGGCCTTGCAAAACATTAATATTGCCCTGGGGTTTTTACCTTCAACAGGGCTTAACAATCAAACACTTTAAAATTATCTGTATGATTTTTTATATATTCAATATTATTCGGAGCATATTTAATGACTAGCCCAATTTGGCAAAAATCTAATCAAGTAACCATTGATAAAACAATTATGGATTTTATGGCTGGAGAAGACATCCTCTTAGATCAGGAGCTAATTGAATATGATATTCAAGCGAGCAAAGCACATGTGCTGGGTTTAGAGTCTATTAATATTCTTACAGAAATTGAATCCAATCAGTTAATAAGTCAATTAGATGCTTTAACCCTGGACATCGAACAGGGAGTTTTTAAATTAAATGACCAATTTGAAGACTGTCATTCAGCCATTGAATTTTACCTGGTTTCAAAACTTGGTGATCTGGGAAAAAAAATACATACCGGCCGTTCCAGAAATGATCAAGTATTAGTTGCTATACGTTTGTACCTTAAAGACGCATTACAAACTTCCATCAACCATACTAAAAATGCTATACAGATCTGCCTGGAACAAGCGCATACAACTGAGTCCATAGCTATGCCGGGTTATACCCATATGCAAAGGGCTGTTCCATCCACTTGTGGTATGTGGTTTGCGGGTTTCGCCGAAGCGATGATTGATAACCTGCTCACTCTTAATGCTACTATCAACCTCATAGACTCCAATCCACTTGGTACAGCCGCAGGTTATGGTGTCAACCTGCCACTAGACAGGGAATTAACAACTCAATTACTTAATTTTTCAAGACTGCAAGTCAACCCAATTTATACCCAAAATAGCAGAGGTAAATTTGAACTAGCGGTATTATCAGCTTTATCTCAGTGTTTATTAGATATTAGACGATATTGTTGGGACGTATCACTCTTTACAACTCAGGAATTTGATTTTATTAACCTGCCCGATGAGATGACAACAGGCAGTTCTATCATGCCCAATAAACGTAACCCTGATTTAGTGGAATTAATGAGAGCAAGTTATGCCACTGTTCAGGCGGCAATGGTAGAATTACAAAGCATTATTTCACTACCCTCCGGTTATCAAAGAGATCTTCAATTAACAAAGGGACCTGTATTAAGATCTATAAAAAAAGCATTGCAAACCATGCAACTATTTCCGCAATTAATAAAACATACTGAATTTAAAAAAGACAGGCTTAAACAAGCCATTGATGCACCTATGTACGCAACAGATTTTGCTGTTGAACTCAGTGCTAAAGGCATTCCATTCAGAGATGCTTATCAACAGGTTGCTGAACAATATTCTGAATTATCTAATCGCACAGCGGAGCAAAGCACTGAACAGAGAACATCACCTGGAGGCTGTGCAAATTTAATGTTAGAGCATTTAAATGAACGGTTTTTAAAGCTGAGTAAAAATTCTAAAGATATGTAAAAGCTCTAAACTTATGTGAAAATTCTAAAATTCAGGAACTGCTTCTACAATTAAAATAGGTCCCAAACAATCAAATCCAATTATTTAACCGTAAAGCTTCAACTCGTTCAAACTCTTTTGAATTGTTGGTAACTAATGTTAAACCTTCACTTCTTGCATGACCTGCTATATGGAGATCATTAACACCAATGATTGTTCCTTTACGTTCCAGATCAGCACGAATTTCTCCATAATGGTTAGCAGCCTTAATCCCATATTCAAGTACATCTAACCGAGAAACAAAATCCTCGACCTGACGTAGATTATGTTCAGGTTTAGTACTTTTTTCAACACCATGTAATAATTCTGCCAGAGTAATAGAACTGATGCACATTTGTCCTACGTGGAGATTAAATGTTTCTAATACTTCAACGGGGCGCCGTTTAATAACATAAATAACAATATTGGTATCAAGCATAAACTTAAGCATTAAAAAGCTTCTCTTTCAGTTTGCTCTTGTGATGCTCGTTTTTCCATAAAATCATCAGTCACTGCTTCATTTGAGAAAAAGAAACTATCCCAGGAATTATCAATAGGAGATATTATGCGATCACGTCCTACTATTCGTACCATTACTTTTTTAACGGTATCTGGAAACCTTGTGTCAGCTGGTAATCTGACAGCCTGAGTTCGATTATTGACAAAAACTGATCCTGTAGACATAACACACCTCTTTTTAAGCTATATACATATTATATATAGCTTAGAGTATATTGCAACCGTATATAGCACAAAAATTCCATAAAATTACTATTTTTCAACAACTAAGCGAGGAATCATTTCAACAGGATATGCTTTGTTGTTATTATTCATGACTGTTTTTTCTCAGACTGAATTATTCAGAATTTTTGTATACTGGTATTAATACCCCTTATCATCTCACTGGATATGCTGTATTTTTCTTTAAAGTAGACAGCACAACTGATGTTTTCATCTTTCCAATATTTTTTAGAATAGAGAGTTTTTCAAGAAGAAATTTTTCAAATTCATCAATATCTTTACAAACCACTTTGATCAGAAAATCTTCACCTCCTGTAACGTGATAGCACTCAAGTACCTCTTCAAAAGAAAGTACTGCCTCTTCAAATTCCTGAATAGCATCATAACGATGCTGATGAAGAGAAACTGAAACCAGCATGGTGGTTCCCAGACAGATTTTTTTTGGATCAATAATGGCGGCATAACCCTTAATATATCCAAGATTCTCCAGTTTTTTTACCCGCTCCAAGGTAGGAGGCGGTGATAAACCTAACTTTCTGGAAAGATCTTTATTGGTAATACGAGCATCTTCTTGAAGAATTTCAAGTATTTGTTTATCTATTTGATCCAGATCTTCCATTAACTTCTCCATTTCATACTTTTTCACCTCATACTTTCCCACCACATAACAATAATTGGAATATTATTCATGAAGTGTATTTTTATCAACTATATTTTGTATTTTTTCGCAATCATGTTGTTTTATTAGGTCAAAATAACATTAACAGAATATATGTCAGGGGATAGAAAGTCGAAGTTTAAAAAAGCCCAAGGATTTTTTTTCTTTTAACTCTTTGATAATCTTCGATTTCTTTTCGGAGCTTTTCTCTAACAGAGGCTATCGGCTGTTGATAATGTTTCCAACGCTCAAGCGATCCGGTATAAATTGGCTGTCTAACTTGCCAAAAACTGGCTGTTTCTACTTTTCTTTTGTTTTTATAAAAATCTAAACAACCCGGCTCCCAATCCAGATTTAAATATTTTGTAACCTGTTGACTGGTTTTCTCGGTCTGTAATACCAGATCATCGTAGCGACAACTATGTATAACATCAGGATACAGTTCACACCACAAATTCATCAACTTGTGGTAATACTGGTAGTAATTGGCAAGAGCATCAAGATTAAATGCATAAGCATGACCGCTGGAAAAACGCTGAAAATAAATAGAGAGCACCACATCTAATGGGTGTCGTCTGGTATGGATAATTTTAGCCTGTGGAAACATTGTCATGATAAGACCAACATGTCTAAAATTAACAGGGTTCTTATCAACAACATATTGAAAAGATTTATCCCTGGTTAAAGACTCAATTTTTTTTACATACTCAGTGGCAAACTCAGTGATTGTATCCTGGCTGATTTGATCTATGTTTAAGGGATAAGTGGGTTGTACTGTGTTTTGCTCAGTCTTAAAAGATAATTTCAGCTGTTTCACAATATCCTGAATAGTATTCAGTTCACCAGCTCCCATTATCTGACTATGACTCGATAGTATTTGCTCTAAAAGCGTTGTTCCTGAACGTGGCATACCCAGAATAAATACAGGCTTTACATTTGATAAGCCATATTCTCCAGATGCTTTAATAAACTCTGAACTAAAGCCTTGTTTGGTGTCCTCAAAATATTTTTTAAACTCCTCAATATCATATTTGTTTTTTGAATATACTGACTGATTGGCAAGATGGTAATATTTAAACGCTGCATCATATTCGCCCAGTTCATCAAATATTTTACCCAGAGAGAAATAAAGATTTTGTTGGTTTGTTTCACTAAGTAAGGGATTATTATCTTTCACAGAATTATTATTGACTTCATGTTCTTTTAATAATTCAATGGCTAGTTTAACTTCTGGTTTTTCCTTATCATCATAATGAGTGCTTTTAGTCAATGCATGTAAAGCCTCTAAATAATACCGATCAGATCGCAATGCAGCTAAATAGGCTTCTCTGGCATTCTCCAAGTTTCCTCTCTGTCCTAAAGCAACTCCCAGAGCATATTGCAAGCGAGCAGAGTCAGGATGCTGCTTTATACCTGTCTCATATAACTGACAAGCCTGTTCTAATTTATTCTGTTTAGATAATAACTCACCCAAATGTATACAGTTACCAATATCATCTGGTTTTAGAGCCATAGATCGCTTTAACAAATTCTCTGCTTCAAGATACTCTTCTTTATCAATTAAACATTTTGCTAACATTGATAGTGCATCAACATTATCTGCTTGAACGCTAAGAATTTTTCTAAAAATATTTTCCGCTTCTGCTTTGGCTGAAAGAGCATAACAAAGAGCGCCGTAAGTTAAGTGAGCGGGTAAAAATTTTTTATCTCCTTCCATAGCTTTCCTGGAAAAAACCATGGCTTCTTCAAATTTTTCCTGTGATTGCAGAACTTTTGCCAAATTATTTAACGCTCTGGAACGATGTCTTCTCATATCATCTTGCAATATGGTTCCAGGGATCAATGATACTGCTTTACGGCAGTATTTTTCTGCATCTGAATACTGATTAATTTGATGATACAAGCTTCCCAGATTAGCACAAGATGGAGCGTGCTGTGGGTTGATCGATAAGGCTTTACTAAAACTCTCAATAGCCTCTGAATTCCGCTTCTGATTTTTCAAAAAACAACCATATTCATAATGCACCTGAAAAACATCCGGTCGCATTTTTAAAGCCTGCTGATAAGAAGCATAGGCTTTATTTATTTCAACAGCGCCTTCAAATGATTGTCCTAAACTTAAATAAAATTGTGCCGAAGTTCCATTTCTTTCAATCGCTTTTTGAATACAATTAATTGCCTCAAGAAACAATCCCTGTTGAAACTTGACCTGTCCTGATAAATGCCATGCCTGTGCATCTTCATCATGTTGTTTTAAATACAGAAAATAAAACTCTTCCGCCCTGGTCAATTGACCAGACTGATGTGCTTCGAGTGCTTGCTTAAGGAGTGGGTTATCCAGGGACATGGGCTTTTAGTCTGATCTCTTAACTTCTGTGTTTATACTGTCGAAACCAAAGGGTAATGATCCATTTACTACCTTCTATTACAGGCAAACCAGCATGGCGTGATTGAGTATAAATATTTCCTTTCTCATCGGTATTCTCAAAATAAACACCATTTCCGGCAATAGCAGACACACGCATATTTAGATCTGGAAATTCAGTTTCGCCTCCCTTTCCAACAGTATTTAAATAACACACTATAGTTTTAACACGCTGGCCGCCATGCTCTAGTAATCCTTCTAATCCCGGGAGGTTGGTATTAAAATAATCAGGATGAACACGATATTGGTCCCTTTCGCCATATTTAAGTAATGTCAAATTCTCTGCTGTTTCAACCGCTTGATTAGCTTCAGAAGCCAAACGCATTACAATGGTGTTAACCACAAAATCTGAACGAAAATCAGGAAAATTGGTGCCATGACTGGTTCTTCCAGATGTAGATTTCCCCTCACCTGATGAAGAAATAACCTTTGAAGGCTCTAAATAAGGCATGCTTAGAACGGCTAAATGACTACATTCCATAGGATCAAGGATCTGAGATAACTCTCTGATCTCAGGTTGCATGTGCAAAACATTTGATGATTGTGGAGACTTGATAATATTTTTGTCGGATTGCCAATTTTTAGTTTGCTCAGTACCTGTTTGCTCAGTACCTGTTTGCTCAGTACCTGTTTGCTCAGTACCTGTTTGCTCTTTATCTGTTTGCTCTTTATCTGTTTGAAAACCAACTAACTCGGCCATAGCCGCTGCATTTGGATAATTAAAAGATTGAGCCAACTTGAGATATTTTTGAGCATCCTGCAAATTTTTATCACAGCCAATGCCCAAATTTTTATGCATTCCCAGCTCAAACAGGGCTCTTGGGTGATTAAACTTAGCAGCTTTTTCCAGCCAGACACAACCTTTATCGCTAGATTTCTGAGGAAATAGATCATGCCTGTAACCATAACAAAGCTGCAACATAGCCTCAGGATGTCCAAGTTCAGCCGCTTTTAGAAAATGTTCGTGTGCCTCATACATACAGGCAGAAACATCTTTTCCATCCAGGCATTCAGCACCATACCATTCCCCTAATAGATAATTTACAGTGCCTGTTTCATCAACTTCTATTGAATCAAGTAACGTTTTACCACCAATGCGATCAAAAGTTGGCGGGGACGATTTAAGCTTTTGAAGTGCGAGTGATAATTTGGCAGGTTCATAGTTATCCTCTACCAGTGTATTCAGGATCTCTATAGCCTGAATAGCTTCATCGCCACCCTGTGCTAATAACTCATGGGCATGTTTAAGTTGATTTTCTGACATATTTCACTCAGCTGTACAATAATTTAAGTAACTATTCAGCTACTGGTGCATTCAGTAACTCGCATAAAAGTTACTAATTTAATAGGATAATGAAATTTTTGCTTTTCAATCCGGCCATAATTTTAAAGTTTTTTTTACACTTCTTATCCCGAGTTCAGATCACTTAAGGTTTGACTCCATGAGCTTAAATATTCGACGATACTCATCCAGCCAACTACTGGGTATTTTAAATCCATGCCGTTCCATTGGGTATACGGCCATTTCAAAATTCTCTTTCTCAAGTTCAATTAAACGCTGTACCAGACGTACTGAATCCTGAAAAAACACATTGTTATCCAACATTCCCGTCAATATTAATAAGGGTTTAGTTAAACCTTTAGCATGCTCTATGGGTGAACTTACTTCATAAGCAACAGGATCTATTGCCGGTGTATTGAGAATATTCGCGGTATATCCGTGATTGTAATGTGCCCAGTCTGACACTGGTCGTAAGGCTGCACCTGCTGCAAATAAATCTGGTTTGGTAAACATTGACATAAAGGTTAAAAAACCTCCATAAGAACCCCCATAAACACCGACCTTTTCAGGATCAACTCGCCAGTTTTTTGATAACCAGTTGATACCATCTTCCAGATCTTCAACTTCAGGATGGCCCATATTACGGTAAATAGCGGTGCGCCAATCACGCCCATAACCAGCGGAACCACGATAATCCATATCCAGCACGACATAACCCTGGTTAACCAGAAAGGTATGGAACATCATTTCATGGTAATAATAAGACCAACCTGAATCAGAGTTTTGTAAATAACCGGCTCCGTGTACAAAAAACACGGCTGGATACTGTTTGCCTTCATCGAAATTCTCGGGTTTATATAATTTTGATTTTACACTGCCGTTCACATGACTTGAGGGTATTTCGACAATCTCAGGCACTACCCAGTCAATGGAGGCAAACTTCTCACTTACAGTGTCAGTTATCGCCACAGCCTTATCATTTGTTTGTAATGATTTTATATATAGTTCTGGCTGCCGAGCTGAAGTTGAATGGGTGATTAATAGATGCGTTTCACCCTCTGATAATTGAAAATCATTATTTCCCCCAAGATGAGTTAACTGGGTAGTTTTACCTGTTTTTAAATCAACAGAATAAATTTCATATTGTCCTGGATGTTGGCTATTTGCTCGAAAATATATTTTATCTCCTGACTTAGATAATACTGGAGAAGAAACTTCCCACTTTCCTTTAGTTAATCTCCTGATCTTCTTCTTTTTAAGATCTCTTATGTAAAGATGAGAATAACCAGACTCTTCTGACTGAAACCAAATACTTTTATTATCGGGTAACCAGCCATAATCATTGAAGTTCCAGTTTATCCAGGCTTCATCCGTTAACTGATGTTGCTGCTTTAAATCACCGGAATCTAAATCAAGAGTAGCAATCCAGCGGTCTTTGTTATCTATCGCTCTAAACATGATGGCTGCCGTCATGCCATCTTTAGACCACTCCAATTCTGGTACAAATACACCGCGTGTAGTTGGTGCTCGCACAAGATCCTCAGCCTCCTGTTTTGTTGCACCCTTAGACATATGCCATTTTAGTGCAGATTTTCTTAGTTTGAGTAAGGGATCAGTATGAATATCAGAAAGTGCATCTAAATTTACTTCTCGTATGGCATGTGTTGTAAGATCTAATAACAACACCTGTGATGGTGATGGGGAATTTTCCCCTACTCGAGTTCTTACATCTTCTATTTCTACATAACCCGATGCAGTAACATAGAGAGGCATTTTTCCTTTAGTTCCTTTATCATAGTTTTTATCTTTCACCACTAACAGCAGATATTCACCCGTAGGATTTAACTGCTTTTCAACCACCTCAAAATCCTTTCCCAGATAAAAAGGTTCTCTAAGATTTGAAGGTAACTTGTCCTTACGTTGCTTGACTAAAGCTTTATTTTTTTTAATGTCATTTAAACTAATAAAGTATTCTTGCTGCTTGGATTTTAATAAATCATATTCTTGCTTTTTCTTAGGTTTATCTAAGAGTTCCAAACTCGCTATTTCCTCAAGCATTCCCTCACTATTAAGAGACAAAAGCTTGTTTTCTTGCCAGAAACTCACGGATTTCACAGTACTTTTATCAGCATCAGGATCTCGATGCTCAATAAAACTCGCACCAGTTTCTTTGATGGATGTTTGGGTCAGCTGTTTAATCTTTCCCGTTTTAAAATCTTTCAGAT
>JBFFIY010000029.1:0-41784 GCA_041556195.1 Enterobacterales bacterium | reverse complement strand
TCCTGCTATTCCAATAGGCATTTGTAAAACCCCGATAAAATTTTCTACGTTACCAGGTAATACTTTGGGATCAATTGAGTACTGACCGACATGTTCTAAATTTGCTCCGGTTTTTGCCTTGATGAATTCACGGCGGTTGGCCGACCACTCATCACTGTAATCATTAACTTTGTCTCTGGGTATGCGAATATCATCAGTCATTATTGTTTTATCCTGTGTTTTACATTGGGAAAAGTGCTTTCATAAAGGTTAGCCCACTTTTTTTACCTTAGTTTTATAAATAAGAAAATACAAGCTTTAAACATAGATTCAACTGATGAATTTAGATTAATGCCTGATTAACACAAAAACAGGCTGTTAAAATAGTGATAATTTTTGATTAAAAAGGGGAAGAAAATTCGACTCTTTTAACTTTAATTGACAGCAGAGAGCAATAACTTAGCTGCCGAAACACGATTTTTTAATTTTTATACTGAAAAAAACTATAAAAAACAACCGATTATAATATTTTCAGACATTGTTCCACATCTGTTCAACTTTTGGCTATAATACCCCCCGAAAATTTAGTCCTTATTTAGGAGATGTCGGTGGTACAAGCAGAATTTGAATTACAGTTAAAAGTGTGGGAAAAAGTTGCAGTTAGCAAACAAATGTATATGAATGCTGTGACAGAAACTTTGGGGTTACAGGCAGAGTGTGATAAAGATGAATTAGTCACTACGCTTAAAAGCAACATTGAGCAAGCACAAAGTGCGAAACTTCAGGTAGAACAGGCACAAGAGAGCGCAAAAAAAGCGATTTCTGATATGGAAGTTAAGCTAGAAGCTGCCACCAAAGCGATGAAGTTATCTGAAGAAGCGAAAGATGCAGCGCTAATCGCCAAAGATACGGCTGAAAAGAGCCTGGAAGCGGGACGAGCAGCAAACTCGAAAGAACTTAAGAAGCTAACGTCTCAATTAGCAGAAAAACAAAAAGCGATAAAGGCAATTAATACTGCCCTGGCCGATACCCCGGAAAATGTCGTCAAAAAACTTAAAGCATTGAAAAAAGAAAAGTTCAATGAAGCAACTTCGAGAAAAAGAGCAGAAGATGACGTTTCTCGATTACGTAGAGATAAGAAAAAACTTGAAGCTGAAATGGAAGAAACCAAAGAAGTTTTGGAAAATGGCGAAAAGTTAGTTGATCTTTATCGTGAGTTACGTGAACTAGCTTCTTCTCAACGTGAACAACTTAGTGGCCTCGTTGAAGATTCTGAAAAATTAACAGCTCTTCCGGAAATTGATGAAGAACTACTGAAAAGTCTTGAGAAAGAGGCTGAAGAAGACGATAAAAAGAAAAAATAGTCTCAGTTTAGATTTGTAGTTGGGTGTAGAGAGAGTTGGATTGAAGGAAAAGTTACTTTGTTTCTAAGACATGTCTATCCGGATGATGCCATTGCTCTAGAAGATTTCATTCTTCAAGTGACTAAACCATTCTGCGGAGTAGATTTTACCTCCGCAGGTTGGGAATGGTCCAAAAGCCTTAATACTCAGCAGGAACTTCTTAAAAAAATCTTAGATCGTGACTATTTTTCCCTTTGTTTTGAAAATGAAGGAAACATAGTCGGTTTGATCCGCATGTTTGAATTCAAAAAAATTGATCAATTATTTGTTTCTGAAACTCATAGAAATAAAGGCATTGCGATACAATTATGGAAAGAGGCTAAAAAAATCTGTGATAAAGCAGGCTTTGGCGAGCATTTTTGGGTCAAATCCTCTAGCGTCGCGGTCCCTGTCTACCAAAAATTTGGTTTTGTTATCACCGATGAACCACAGCAAAGTAATGGTTGCGCCTATATTCCCATGGAAATGGATTGTTAAGCCACCCCCGTTAAATGATTGTCGTAGAAACTCAAAGGCTTTATCTCAAAACATTCTCCCAAGATGATGTACCAGGTTTTTTTGAACTTAATAATGATCCGCTTGTTTTGAAATACACTGGGGATAAACCTTTTAAAGACAAAGAAGAAGTATCGAGATTTATTAAGGATTACGATCAATATAAAAAGCATGGCTTTGGTCGATGGTCTGTTTATCTTAAGGAAACTAACTGTTATTTAGGATTCAGTGGTCTTAGGTATTCATCTGAAA
Source organism: Enterobacterales bacterium (assembly GCA_041556195.1). Lineage (GTDB taxonomy): Bacteria > Pseudomonadota > Gammaproteobacteria > Enterobacterales > 21-14-all-40-8. The sequence goes on along the minus strand of JBFFIY010000029.1, from coordinate 39,655 downwards.
CAGATGAAATTGATATTGGCTTTCGCTTTATGCAAAAATTTTGGGGAATGGGTTTTGCCACAGAATCCGCCATCGCCGCCTTAGAGCTTGCTTTTACAAGGTACAATGCACAAAAAGTGGTTGCCAGAGCTATGCAGGATAACCTGGCCTCTCATGCGGTGATTAAAAAGTTAGGGATGACCTATCAATCAAGTTTTCAGGAAGACGGAAAGCTATGGAGCAAGTATCAATTCCTCAAAGAAAATTGGCGTGGATACTAATTTATTGGGTTGATTTTATACTCAATCGATATATACCCGTGATACCTGGAAATCCCGCATTTCCAGGTATCACGGGTATAAACACTATAAAATTCCTGATATTCTCCAATATTCATCTACCTATGACTGCAAGAATAGCTAAGACTAGATTGTGAAATCAATTAGTTAACGGCAATTCTTACAAGCAGGAGATAAAAATGAAATTCGGTGATAAATTAAAACAATTACGTAATGAACGAGGATATACCCAACCTCAATTGGCAGAACTTGCCGGAATTGAACAGTCCTATCTTTCAAAATTAGAAAATGAACGCTCTGTTCCATCAGGCGATATTTTTACTAAACTACTTGAAGTTCTTGAAATTAGTTTAGCTGATTTTATGGAAAATCTGGATCCCAAGTCTGAACGACAACTTAAACAGATCCCGGAAGTGGCACAGCATTTTCAAGCGCATCAGCTTCAGATCATAAGCAACCGTAAACGTTGGTTAATCAATTGTTCCATTCTTTTTGTTCTGGGATTTGGAACCGTATTTGCTGGTTTTCAGAAAGTGTTTTTCCAGGAATATGTTTACAATTACGCTTCAGAAGGAATTGTACTTGCTGGAGAGTCTAAAGAAATATTTAGTAATTGGGACAAAAGCATCCCACGTCCCTTGACTTCTTCTCGTGAAGATATGCGAAAATCAAATGCAATACGGGAAACTGAGCGCCTTAAAATGTATCAACGAAAAGATGAAGCTTATCAAATATCATATGATTACAAGGGCCGTCAATTTAATGTGCCAGTTGAAGGTGGTTCTCGTACTTTTCATATGGTCAAAGATGTCGAAACACCACGTTGGCAAAACAAGTTTCTGATGTTAATTGGGGTGTTGTTTGCTGTGGCAGGCATAATGGGGTTAATTATTGAACGCAAAGCGAGTCATTAGGTTTAAAATACGGGTTTGCCTGTCAGATTGAAGCAAACCTTTTTTTACATCTCAGAACGCTTAATCGCAAAATTCAGAACTTCTTTATGCGTCACTACATCTTCTATCAGTTCAGCAATAGTCAATTCGAGTAATTTTTTTATTTCTTTATCCGATGCTTTAAAGGCCACATCATGGGAGTTTTCTCTTTTAAAGGCTTTGGTCAGCAACATTTTTCGGTTATGGATTTGGATTTCGATTTCAATGAATGCCTGGATATTGGTTTTAAAAAAAGACTTTTTTAAAGTAGTGCCTAATTTAAAAATATGAATTGATACAGGGGTGCTATTTTGGACCAGTTTTGAGTCACTGCTTTGAGGTGAAATAGAAAAACCTCTACGACTAAATCCCTGTTGAAAAAGCTCTAAAAACAATATCGATAAGTCATTTTCAATATTTAAATTTTTGCGAGCTGCAGGGCTTAATTTATTTTCAACAGTTAACCACAGTTGAGTATTTTGGCCTTGAATACTTTGTTCTATATCAGGCGTGGGAGATAGATGCCGTTTTTTATGATCTGTTTTGGCTGTTGCTGTGCCACTGAGTAATAGTGAAATTGAAATGATAAAGAGAAATAAATTTATTAGATTCTTAAAATGAGAATTCATGTTTCAATTGCTCTTTCAGTGTGGTTAGTGAGATAGTTAGTTGTTTGATTGAGGTGTTTGATTCAAAAAGTATCGTTGAAACAGCTGTTCTTTATTAGCAATTACCCAATCTGACCATGAACAAGGATGCTGTTGCCAGATCTGCTGTAAGGTTTCAACTTTGATTTGTTGAGTTATTTTTTGTGCCAATGGCTTAAAACTAATATGCCAGGGCTCAACTGCAATGCCGCCATTGTCTACTAAATAAGGTCTGAAAAAATCGAATTGTTGCAGATGATTTTCAAGCCAGTAACCAAGTTTAAAACAGGGGCCAACTTTTGAAAATTCTTCAGGTAGCAATTCAACCTGATAACCCTGTTCAATAGCCCTGGCATCAAATATATCAAGATCGGTTCCCCAATGGTGGCGGCTCATTCCAGGAATGGCACTCCAACGGGCGATAGCCTGAAATTTGTCTTCATCGGATTTAAATTGCTCTATTTTGTTTTGATGTAGATCTAAAATAGGGCGTTGACCGGAGAGTTTTAACTCCCAAATTTGTTCCTGGCGTTTAAAGCTACGATAACCAGAGAGTAGCGCAAGTTTAAAACCATCTGCATATGCCTTTTCACAGAGTTGATTGAGAGATGCCACTACGGACTTATGTACTTTAAGCGAATTAGCGCTCCAGGCCAATGGATGCTGATAATTAACCATTTGACTCTCATCAAGGCCTGCTAGTTGCTCTGCGGAAATAGTTTGCTCAGGAGACATAGCTTGTTCTGGAGTCATAATGGTCTGGCGTCATAATAAGTTTACCTGGTTCATAACAAAAGTTCTTCTAAAATGTTTTGGTAAATTCTGGCAAGCCTGGGTAAATCTTCGATTAATACAGATTCATTTATTTTATGTATTGTCTCATTACAGGGACCAAGCTCAATCACTTGTGCACCCGTTTGCGCGATAAATCGTCCATCAGATGTACCGCCACCAGTAGATAATTCAGGGGTGATCCCCTCTACCTTTTGAATACTCTTACAAACAGCATTAACCAGTTCGCCCTGAGGTGTGAGAAAGGGTTCCCCGTTCAGTTTCCATTCAAGTTCATATTCAATTTTTTCAGAGTTGAGTAATTTATGAACTTTTTGCATTAATTCATGGCTGGTATGTTCATTACAAAATCTAAAATTGAATTCAACATTACAACTACCCGGTACAATATTGTTAGCTGAACCTGCGTTTATTTTACAAATTTGAAAGCTGGTGGCAGGAAAATTTTCATTGCCCAGATCCCAGACTTTGTTACTTAATAATGCTAATGGTTCTAATGCAGAATGCACTGCATTAAGAGTGGTTTCCGGATAAGCGACATGTCCCTGAATACCATGTACAGTGAGAAAACCAGTCAATGAACCACGGCGACCAATGCGAATGATATCCCCTAGCTGCTGATGGCTGGAAGGTTCTCCAACCAGACAATAATCTATGTTTTGTTTTCTGTTAACTAACTCTTCTATAACTTTAACCGTGCCATTAATAAAAGGACCTTCTTCATCACTGGTAATTAAAAAGGCTAATGTGCCTTTATGGTCAGGATGTTGTGTGACAAAGTTTTTACTGGCAACCATCATTGCAGCCAGGGAAGATTTCATGTCTGCTGCACCCCGGCCATATAAGTAACCATTCTTTATGGTGGGTTCAAACGGTGGGGTATGCCATTTATGTAAATCACCTGCTGGAACAACATCGGTATGTCCTGCAAAAACAAACACAGGACCTTCTACAGTGAGATCTGTAGTACCCTGGTGAGTCGACCAGAAATTACAGACCTCAGCGAAGGGCATTGATTCGGTATTAAAACCACAATCACCAAGATAGTCTGTCATAAATTTCTGACAGCCAGCATCAATCGGTGTAACCGATTCTCGAGCAATAAGATTTTTGGTTAATTCTAAAGTTTGATTCGTCATGAGTTATTAATTAAATAGCTGAGCATATTCGCTGTCTTTAAAACCCAGATGAACAGGCTTGTCATTGACCATTAATAATGGACGTTTCATTAACGTGGGTTGTTGTGTTAACAACAGCACTGCGTTGTTGTTATCAAGAGAAGTTTTCTGTTCATCGGATAAATTGCGCCAACTGGTGCTGCGTTTGTTGAGAAGATTATTACAATCCCAATGTGCTAGCCAACTTTTCCATTGCTCTGGCGTGATGGGGTTTTTTCGAATATCAATAAATTCAAAACTAATATTGTTTTTTTCTAACCAAAGTCGGGCGGCTTTAACTTTATCACAATTGCTGATCCCGAAAATTTGTGTACTCATTGTAAAAATATTCCTATTGATTAATCGTCTTGAGCGGATCGCAATAGTTCATTGATTCCCACTTTTGAACGAGTTTTTTCATCAACTGTTTTTACGATAACTGCACAGTATAAGCTGTGGCTGAGATCTTTAGCGGGTAGCGAGCCTGATACTACCACGGAGCCAGCAGGTACGCGTCCATAATGAACTTCACCGGTAGCTCTATCGTAAATTTTGGTACTCTGTCCGATATAAACACCCATGGAGATCACCGCACCTTTTTCGACAATAACACCTTCAACTATTTCTGAGCGAGCCCCAATAAAACAATTATCTTCAATAATGGTTGGGCTGGCTTGTAATGGCTCAAGTACACCGCCAATACCAACACCGCCAGAGAGGTGAACATTTTTACCAATTTGTGCACAAGAACCAACTGTTGCCCAGGTATCGATCATAGTACCTTCATCAACATAGGCGCCAATGTTGACATAACTGGGCATCATTACTACATTGGGTGCTAAAAATGATCCATATCGAGCAACCGCAGGAGGTACAACACGTACACCAGAGTTGGTTATTTTTTCAATATCACTTGCCTGGAACTTTACGTCCACTTTATCAAAGTAGCCAATTTCACCAGAACTCATAGGTTTGTTAGGATGCAGTTTAAACGATAATAAAACAGCCTTCTTGATCCATTCATTCACTTTCCATCCGGTTGCAGAATTTTCGTTTTTTAGCTCATTTTGTAAGAGGGGCTCCGCGACTCTAAGAGTGCCTTTATCCAGTTTTGATAGCACTTCTTTAACAGCTTCCTTAATTTCAATGGATGATGAACTGGATGAGAGTGAGTGACGCTCTTCAAAGGCTTTTTCAATAATTGTTTGTAAGTGATTCATATATTGCCTGTTTATGGTTTTTGGTCGAGATTATCAAGTTGTTTAATAATATTAATTTTTATCTGTTCAAGGGCATTTTTATCGTCTGCCTCAAGTGTTTTAGGCAGGGTAACTAAAAAGATATCTTCTACTTTTTCTCCAAAGGTGGCTATTTTGGCACCATGCAAACGGATATTAAGACGATTAAATATTCTACCAATGTGGGCGAGTAAACCGGGTCTGTCCAGGGTTGTTAACTCTAACTCAGTAAATAAAGTATTTCCATTCTGGCTGAATTTTATTTGGGTTTTAATGTCGAAATGTAGATGATGTTTAGCTTTTTTGAAATTAGAGGCAGGGCGAATATTACCTTCTAGTTTTGCTGCTAAAGTGGTTGCAATTAATTGATTTCTACGGCTGCTGGATATTGGCTTTCCATCTAATTCTAATACTACAAAAGTATTCATACAAAAACCATCTTTGTTGGTATGAATGGTAGCTTTCATAATGTTTAACTGTTGCTCAAAAAGGAGTTGGCAAATGTCTGAAAATAGTCCTTTTCTATCATTGGTATAAATAAAAACCTCACTGGCACCGTCATTAGGGTGTCTTCTTACTTTTACCAATAGATTGGATGGAGAAGGTTTATCCTGTGCTTCATTCAGACGAATGTGAGAAAGTTCATCTAGAAGTTGACAGTGCCAGGCTACCTGACTGGCAGAATATTTTTGAAAATAACTCGCGTCAGTTTTGGATTGCAAGTCTTCTAACACCTCAGGGTTGATATTTCTTCCCTGTAAGATTGTTTTTGCTTCCTGTTGATTGAGTTTGGAAAATTCTGAATGATTTAACAGCCTTTTTTCAGGACTTGCCAACCATAACTGTGTTTTTTTATAAAGCTCTTTAGTCAGGGCGTCTCGCCAACTATTCCATAGGGTAGGGTTGGTGGCTCGAATATCAGCAACGGTAAGTACATAAAGCAAACTGAGTCTTCTATAATCCTGAACCTGTGCTGCAAATTGCGCGATAACTTCAGGGTTATAAATATCTTTTTTCTGAGAAACCATGGACAACAGTAAATGATTTTTAACCAGCCAACTGATGAGTTCTGCATCTTCCATTCTTAAACCATGTTGTAAACTAAAATCTCGAGCAATCTCAGCACCTAACTCGGAATGATCCCCTCCTCTACCTTTTGCAATGTCATGGAATAAACCTGTTATATAAAGTATTTCCGGGCGTTTCTGCTCTGACACTATTTTAGAACATAATGGGAATTCATCAGCATGTTCAGGCATGGAAAAACGAGCTAAATTTCTCATAAGAAATAATGTGTGTTCATCTACGGTATAAACATGAAATAAATCAAACTGCATTAGCCCAACAATTTTGGCATAAGCTGGTAAGTATCTTTTTAAAACGCCATAACGTTTCAGGTAAACAAAAGCCGTTGTGAGGCTTTGATGCTGGCTTAATATAGATAAGAAGTTTTGCTGATTTTCCGTCCTGTTTCTAAAGTCGTCGTTAATTAAATTTAGACTGTTTTGAAGTAAACGGATGGTTTTGGCACGGATCCCTTTCAGTTCGGAATTGTCAGCAAGATGAACAAAAATCTTTAAAATATTTTCCGGGTTATTTTGAAAAACATCTTTGTTTTTCGCCTCGATAAAACCAGCAGTAATTTGAAAGTATTCATCAATCTCTTTGCTTTGCATCTCTGTACCATCGGTTAAAATGGCTTCATTAAAGAGTTGCAATAACACATCATTAAGTTCTCTTATTCGTAATACGGTACGATAGTAGCGGCGCATGAGTTGTTCAACAGCTGATTTTTCTGTTGCAGGGCCAAAACCAAGAAATTCGGCAACGGGTCCTTGAAGATCAAACAATAGTCTGTCTTCTCGTCGACCAGCAATAGTATGTAGAGCAAAACGAACTTTCCATAAAAAGTGCAAACAGCTTAACATGGATTTTAGCTCTGCCGGTGTGATAAAACCCAATGCAACAAGAGCGGATAAACTATCAACCTGAAAATGTCTTTTTGTCACCCAACCAATAACCTGTATATCACGTAATCCACCGGGGCTTTCTTTAAGGTTGGGCTGAAGAGAGTACGAGCTACTTAAAAAACGTTTGTGTCGTTGTTTTTGTTCGGCAATTTTAGCTTCATAGAAAGTTTTACCTGACCAGATCTGAGAAGAGTTAGTCCGGTGTCGCATTTCATGGAAAAGTAAAGGGGAACCAGCGACTAATCTTGCTTCCATAAGGTTGGTTGCCACTGTAATATCGGCTTTGGCCTGTACAACACATTCTTTCAGGGTGCGTACACTATGACCAAGTTCAAGTCCTGTATCCCATACCAAAGAAATAAATTGGCTTATTAGTTCTTGATTTTTTTTATCATCTTCTTTATCAATAAGGATCATTAAGTCAATATCGGAACCCGGATGTAACTCGGCTCTACCATAGCCACCTACGGCAACCAATGACCATCCCGGGAGTTTACTGCTTATGAGGGTGGTCCACAGGTGATATAACAACTGATCAACTACACGGCTTTGCGCACGGGTTAATTTGCTGATCTGTATTCCATTTTTAAATGCTTCTAAAATATGTTCGCTAGCAGCCAGACGAAAGGCTTTTAATCGTCCGGCGTCGATTTCGCCGGGTGCAATGAGAGGCAGTTGTTCAAGTGGCAAACGCCAGGAAGATTTTAAAGCATTCAGCTCATTAGCCAATGATTTCTCCCTTGCGTAAGGTCAGTACCTCAACGCCTGTAGAAGTTATAGCCAGGGTGTGTTCAAACTGGGCGGAAAGGCTTCTATCTTTGGTGATCACCGTCCAGGCATCGGGTAATACTTTAACCTGACGTTTACCGCTGTTGATCATAGGTTCAATAGTAAAACACATGCCTTCTTGCATTACTGTACCAGTTCCAGGGCGGCCATAATGAAGTACCTGTGGTTCTTCATGAAAGACTCGGCCAATGCCATGCCCGCAATATTCATGTACTACGCTAAAATCATGTTTGTGAGCATGGGTTTCAATAATATGTCCAATATCACCTAATGTCACACCCGGTTTTACGATTTCAATAGCTTTATAAAGACATTCTTGAGTGATTTTGATTAATCTGTCAGCCATTATTTTAGGTTTTCCAATAACAAACATTTGGCTACTATCGCCATGATAACCATCTTTGATAACGGTAATATCTACATTGACAATATCGCCGTCTTTAAGTCTTTTATCACTTGGAATTCCATGGCAAACCACATGGTTGACAGAGGTGCAGATGGATTTTGGGAAACCATGGTAGTTTAAAGGGGCTGGAATGGCCTTTTGTTCATTGACAATATAATCATGGCAAATTTTATCAAGTTCATTAGTGGTAATGCCCTTAACTACATAAGGAGCGATCATCTCCAGAACTTCAGCCGTTAACCGACCGGCGACGCGCATTTTCTCAATTTCCTGTGGCGTTTTAATGGTTATTGTCATGAATTTAGTGGTTCCAGGCGAATGGTTTAAATAACAGTTTAATTAATCAGATGATTGTACCTGTTTTTATCCTTTGAAAATAGAGAGTTGAAATTTATCTAATCATCAGGAATTAAGGTAGAGTTCTGGTTGTTAAAAAGGCATCTCTTTTAATCTGAAAAAATCAGTTAATTCCTCAAAAGTATGCTTTTTGATGTGTTGGTAGTGCAGTAGGATTATTTGGTAACTTGTTGAAATTTAATAGGTTGTTGCTGGGTGGTGCGCTCAACTGATTATTCCAGGTTAAAATCAATGATAATGCTAATCTGGATTAAAAACGCCAGGACGCTTTTGCATAAAACCTTTGTTCAACTTCAGTTGACTGGATGACAATAAAATCCGGTTGGAATTCCTGGTGATGATTGTCGGCTAAATTTTGTCCAACTAATGATAAACGAAGGTTTGGATTCACTCGCCAGTCAAGATGGATATCAACGCTGGTGTAACTATCGGCTCCGGGTGCAGGACTTTCGATCTCACCAACATAACGAATGCCTGTATTTAATGATAAGCTATCGGATATTTCTGTAAATGACCATATTGAGAATTGATGGGAGGGGGAAGACCTTTCTTCACTTTTTGATTGCTGATCCATGCTATCCTCGACTAAATCCAGATTAACATCAAGGTAGGTGTATATGAGCTGTAGTCGCCAATCATCAGCTAATAGCGCCTTAGTTGAAATTTCCAGTCCTACCGAGTCGCCTTTCAGGCGGTTGTCAAAAGTCAAAGCCAAAACTGGCGGTGGAAACTGGGAAAACTCAATACTGCGTAGTTCATCGTAATCACTGTAGAAAGCCGCGATATCCACATACAGTTTGTCGGAGGGCTGTATGCGATATCCTATTTCATAGGAAACTAACTCTTCAGAGCCAAACTGTGAGTTTCCCTTGATAAACACGGGAAATGGAAGTGCTGGATCGGGCGAAATGATACGAAGGTTAATGTCATGCTCACCGCGAGCTGGCGTTCTCACCGAGCGAGACACGGCTCCCCAGATAGTATGACTTTCTGTCAGATCCCATCTTAAGCGAATATTGGGCTGAAACTCAAATCCGGTGAAATCGTTGTGTTCGAATTTTATTCCCGTAGTGAGAGCCGCTTTACCATCCATCAAGCTTATTTCATCCTGGATAAAGGCACTGAACAGGCCAAAGTCGCGCTCGTTGGGATTTAGACTGTAACTTAAATTACCCTCTGTGTTATCAGAAATATAACGATATCCTAAACCCCATATTAGATCATGCTTCGAGCCCACGGGAAAACGATGTTGGAACTCCAGATCAATCGTATCACGATCTTCAAATATCAATGCTCCCTCTCTGCTGACATGATCATAATAAGCCTGAAATGAGAGTTCTGAATCATTCCTACGGGTTTGTTGCCATTTTAATAGCAAATTGCTACCGCTTAGCTCGGAAGTATCGGTAAAAGTATTGATTGAAGGTGCTGGATCGATAGCGGTTGATAACAACTGATCCGCATCACCGGAAAAATGATCACCAGAGAAAGTAAACGTATTATTATCTCCGCTTAACCAGTCTAATCGGAATCCAACCTGGCCTTGTTCATGTGCATCATGGGCACCTAAATCGTTAAAGCCTTCATCACGGTCAAAATATTTGGCATAGACTCGATAGAAAGTGCCGTTATCGCTTTCTCCGCCATGACGTAGAGATACAAACCCGCGTTCTTCATCTCCGGCTCCTACTGATACTAAATTACCCTGTGAATCTTTGGCGCTACGGGTAATGATGTTGATGATGCCGTTGACGGCATTGGCTCCCCAAACAGATCCGCCAGATCCTCGAATGATCTCTATCTTATCAATATCCTCAAGTGGAACGTCCTGCATCGCCCAGTAGGTGCCGGCAAATAAGGGGGTATAGACACTTCTGCCGTCTATCATGACTAGTAGTTTGTTGGCAAAGCGACTGTTAAAACCTCGGGAGGTAATCGCCCACTTATTGGCATCAATGCGGGCAACGTGTAAGCCTGGTACTAATCGGAGTGCTTCAGCAATGCTAGTGGCACCTGAACGCTGAATATCATTTTGGGTAAGAACGAAAACGGCGGCAGCAATATCTAATAGTTTTTGAGATTTTTTAGAAGCAGAGATAACTTCGATGTTTAACAACTCTTCCAACGTCATCGAGTATAAATCGAGACCATCATCTCCAATCTCCGCCTTAGCTAAGGGAGCATTTACAACAAAAGATGCTAAAATCAAGAATAGGGCGTTAAGCTTGTAAGATATTAATCTATTTGACATTTTTTATTTTCCGGTAATCTCATTTACTAGTTCAACTACTTAATCAATAGCTGAAAATAAAAATTATTCAAGTATCTAACCTGATCCCGGGATAAGACAAATACTAAAATATTCACGCTCCTGTGCTTATCTGCAGGGATGGAGGGTATGCAGTAGCAATGCCGGGAGCATTGTCTGTCCTGTAGCCGCGAAATAAGAACATTCATGCACAAAGCGACGAAGCATATGAAGTGCTCGAAGAAAGATAGAGTATCGTAAAAAAATGTTATTAAATGTTGAACACATTATTTTTTTCTTAAAATGATATATACCCGTTATCATCCATAATACCTGTTTCAGAGTTGAGGTTAATTAGTCAGGAAGTAAATGCCAACTCATTTGAACTGTTATTTTAGTGAATTTTTCCCTGATTATTTAAGCAAATATTTCCATGATGAATTTGTATTAAATCAGTATTTGTGGTATAAAGCGCGCCGCAGATAGATGAAGTTTCATTATTTGCTAATTCACACGTTATTCTACACGTATACCGGGGTGCTCAATAGTGAGTCGGTATTACGGGAATAACGGAGGCCCAACCCCTTAGGAGTTATATTATTATGTCAAAAGTCACTATGCGTGAACTTCTGCAGGCAGGTGTCCATTTCGGTCACCGTACCCGCTACTGGAACCCTAAAATGAAAAACTTCATTTTCGGTTCTCGCAATAAAATCCATATCATCAATCTTGATGAAACTCTTCCTAAATTTATTGATGCAATGAACTATCTTGGTTCGGTTGCTTCACGTAAAGGAAAAGTGCTTTTTGTTGGTACTAAACGTGCTGCTAGCAGCATGATCAAAGAAGAAGCCACTAAAAGCGGTCAATATTATGTTGATCACCGCTGGTTAGGTGGAACTCTTACAAACTTTAAAACCATTAGACAGTCTATTAAGCGTCTAAAGGATCTTGAAGTACATAGCCAGGACGGGACTTTCGAACGTCTGACTAAAAAAGAAGCTTTGTTGAAAACTCGTGAAATGGACAAACTCGAGCGTGGGATCGGCGGAATTAAAAATATGGGTGGATTACCTGATGTTTTATTCGTTATTGATGCAGATCACGAGAAAATCGCTATTGCTGAAGCGAATAAATTAGGAATTCCAGTTATTGCTGTTGTTGATACAAACTCACATCCTGATGGCGTTGATTATATTATTCCAGGTAATGATGACGCTATTCGTGCAATAAAACTTTATCTCGAACATGCATCAGCTGCTATTTTAGATGCCAGGAATATGCCTGAAGTTTCTGATGAAGTGTCTGTAGAAGCCGCAACTGCTGATGAGTTTGTTGAAGAAGCGGACAAGAAAGAAGTTGTTGAAACAACAGTTGAAGAAGCTAAAGAAGAAGCTAAAGAAGAACCCTCAAAAGAAGCTTAATTTTTATAAGTTAGAGGTTTTTTCATGGGGGCATATAGGCATATAGCCCCCTTTTTTTGAGTTCATCGCCGAATTTTAAAGAACGATGAATATACAATTTTTTAATTTAACGAGGATTAGAGCATGGCTGTAACTGCTGCTTTAGTAAAAGAACTTCGCGAGCGCACTGGTGCTGGCATGATGGAATGTAAAAAAGCCTTAGTTGAAACTGATGGTGATATTGAGATTGCGATTGACAACATGCGTAAATCAGGCCAGGCAAAAGCGGCTAAAAAAGCCGGTCGAATTGCCGCTGAAGGTGTTATTGTCACACGTGTCGTTTCAGATAGTAGCTTTGGTGTTATTCTTGAAGTGAATAGTGAAACTGATTTTGTTGCACGTGATGCAAGCTTTTTGGCATTTGTTAACGAATTAGCCGACCTGGCACTTGAAGCTAAAGCAACGGATGTTGAGACTATCATGGGTATGGCAACATTATCTGGTGCTACAGTTTCTGAAGCTCGTGAAGCTTTAGTATTGAAAATTGGTGAAAATATTCAAATTCGACGTGTTGCATTAGTTGAAGGCCAGATTGTTGCTGATTATGTACACAGTGGAAAAATTGGTGTTTTAACAGCTTTAACAGGAGATGCAGATCCTGAATTGTCCAAAGATATTGCTATGCATGTGGCGGCAAGTAATCCTGAAGTGATTAATCCTGAAGATGTACCTGCAGAACTTGTTGCTAAAGAGCGTGAAATTTTTACTGCTCAGGCGAAAGAGAGTGGCAAACCCGACAATATCATTGAGAAAATGATTGACGGTAGAATGAAAAAATTTGTGGGTGAAGTTAGCTTGACTGGTCAGCCATTTATTAAAGATCCAAATACTTCTGTTGGTAAGTTGCTAAAATCAAAAAATGCACAGGTTTCAGCCTTTATTCGTTACGGTGTAGGTGACGGTATTGAGAAAAAGGTAGAAGACTTTGCCGCTGAAGTTGCAGCTGTCTCTAAAGGCTAAATTGTTTCCAGCTATTCAGTGAGTCATCAAAAAAGCTTGGAGCTGTTTAGATTTTTAAAATTTGTCACAGGCTTTTTCTTACCTCCATGGATGGAGGGGATGCAGTACTAATGCCGTGAGCATTGCATGTCATGATGTTTTTGTGAACGAAGAAAAATCTTTCTGGAAAAGATTTTCGCGCCAGCCACAAAGCAGTGAAGTAGTAGGGATATGCTTCACAAATGGCAGGTTTAGAGGAAAACTGAATAGTTACAATTGTTTGATGTATCAATAAGGGTAAACCTATGATCAACGCTGTCAGTAAACCTACTTATCAAAGAATTCTTCTTAAACTCAGTGGTGAAGCATTGATGGGAGATGAGCCTTTTGGTATCGATCCAAAAGTCCTCGACCATATGGCCGTTGAAATTAAGGGGTTAATTGATTTAGGGGTGCAAATAGGGGTGGTTATCGGCGGTGGCAATTTGTTTCGTGGCCAGAAACTCGCCGATGCCGGTATGGATCGCGTAGCAGGTGACCACATGGGAATGCTCGCAACTGTAATGAACTCTCTTGCCATGCAAGATGCATTGGAAAGAGCTGGCATTCCTACCAGAGTGATGTCTGCAGTAAGTTTGACTGGTGTATGCGATAATTATGACCATCGCTATGCCATGCGTTATCTTGAAAATGGGGAGGTTGTCATCTTCTCTGCGGGTACAGGCAACCCATTTTTTACGACGGATACAGCAGCTTGTCTCCGAGGTATTGAAATTAATGCCGATCTTATTTTAAAGGCAACAAAAGTGGATGGCGTATATTCAGCTGATCCGCAGCAATATCCTGAAGCTACAAGGTTTGAACATCTTAGTTATTCTGAAGTTCTTGAGCGAGAGTTGGCTATTATGGATTTAACCGCTTTCTGCCTGGCCAGAGATCATAATAAGCGGATCCGAGTCTTTAATATGAGTGAACAGGGCTCTCTTTTGAAAATCGTTCAGGGAGAACAGGTTGGAACACTTATTGAATAACCACAGTTTTATTGTTAGCAATATTATAAAGATGATGAATTTTATGCTTGAATGGTAGAAAGTCATCGTCACCAACCATTTTTTGGATTATTATCTACTTCCAGTCACTTTTGACTATTTAATTTAATATTAATGAATTCACTCATTAATATTAGTGTATTAACCGTTAATAAATAATGATGAGGGATGTTTCCTTGATTAAAGAAATTCTTGCTGATGCAGCCATTCGGATGGGGAAATCGATTGAATCTTTCAAGCATTCTCTGGCGAAAGTCCGTACCGGGCGTGCTCACCCTGACTTGTTGCAACATATAATGGTGCCCTATTATGATGTCCCGACACCTTTAACCCAGGTAGCTAATATTAATGTTGAAGATGCCAGAACTCTACTTGTGACTCCATGGGAAAAAAATATGGTAGCAGTAGTAGAAAAAGCCATAATGACCAGTGATCTTGGCTTAAATCCAGCCTCTGCAGGACAAGTGATCAGGGTGCCTATTCCACCACTGACTGAAGAGCGTAGAAAAGATTTCATTAAGGTGGTTCGAAATGAAGCTGAAAATGGCCGAATTGCTATTAGAAATATCCGCCGAGATGGTATTAGCACCATCAAAGACTTCTTAAAAGATAAAGAAATAGGTGAAGATGAAGCTCACAAAGCTGAAGATGAGATGCAAAAATGTACCGATGAGTATATTGCCAAGCTTGATGCAGTTTTAAAAGAAAAAGAAATAGAATTGATGTCTGTTTAAATTTTGTACAAAAATAGCATGCCGTGAAGTTTTCCACCTGGAAATATACTTCGCGGCTTTTTTGTATCAGTCAGTTTGGTTTTAAAATCAATAACTCTCGATTAGGACAATTTATGACAGCTGCTTTTGATAATTATCCAGAACACATCGCCATCGTAATGGATGGTAATGGACGCTGGGCAAAAGCCAGAAATCGACCCCGTGTTTATGGTCATCAACAGGGGGTAGAAGCTACTCGTGCCATTATTGAAATCTGTGCTAAAAAAGGCGTTAAGGCACTAACTTTATTCGCTTTTTCTAGCGAAAATTGGAAACGGCCTGAGGAAGAAGTCAGTTTTTTGATGCAGTTATTCATCAAGGCATTGAGTAAAGAAGCGCAAAAACTCCATTCAAATAATATTTGTTTGAAAGTGATTGGTGATGTAAGGCCGTTTGATCAAAAATTACAAAATACGATCACAGAAGTTGAAACACTCACTCTGTCCAATACTGGATTAAAGCTGTTTATTGCCGCTAATTATGGTGGTCAATGGGATATTGTTCAGGCTACACGACAAATAGCAGAAAAAACTTTAAGTGGTGAAATCCAATCTGAAGCTATCAATGAGCGTCTGATTGAACAGCATCTGATGTTGTCTGATGTACCAGCAGTTGACTTATTTATTCGTACGGGTGGTGAAGTCAGACTTAGCAATTTTTTGCTTTGGCAAATAGCCTATGCTGAACTTTATTTCTCGGAGACTCTTTGGCCGGATTTTAATGGTGAAGAATTAAAGAAGGCCATGGGATATTATTCTAATAGAGAACGGAGGTTTGGAAAGATTTCTGAACAGCTTGAGGAAAATGGGATGAGCAAAAATCCGAATTCAACTGGAAATCCCTCATGTTAATGCAACGTATTGCAACAGCTCTTGTTTTATTACCTATTGTTGCCTGGTGGTTGTTTGCTTTATCTCTTGAAGCCTATGCTATTGGCATCACATTGGTGATTCAGCTGGCTGCCTGGGAATGGACAAAACTAATGGGTTTGAAAAATATTATTGTAAGATTAATATTCGTGTGTGCTTTGTTAATCCTGTTATTAGTGATTTACTTAAACAACTCAAATTTATCTT
Organism: Enterobacterales bacterium; assembly: GCA_041556195.1. Classification (GTDB taxonomy): domain Bacteria; phylum Pseudomonadota; class Gammaproteobacteria; order Enterobacterales; genus 21-14-all-40-8. The sequence goes on along the minus strand of JBFFIY010000029.1, from coordinate 23,541 downwards.
TGTGGCCTGGAGCACCTTTCCCACAACAATTGTCACATTGGTTTAATGCGCGTTATTTACCGCTATCTCTGTTGTTAATTGGAGTGCTCTGGTGGCTAGTTTGTTTATTCACTTTATTGATAGGTAAACATGATTGGTTGTCAGGAAAATCGTTGCTCTGGACAAGAGTTATAGCAGGGGCATTAATCCTGGTACCCTGCTGGGTTGCACTCATTAGCTTGCGTGCTAATGATATTATTCAATCACCTATTCAGGGTGGAATGCTGGTTTTGTATGTGCTTTTACTGATCTGGGCTGCTGATACAGGTGCTTATTTTAGTGGGAAAACATTTGGAAAACATAAACTTGCCCCCAAAGTGAGTCCTAAAAAGACTTGGGAAGGAGTTGCTGGTGGAACAATATTATCCATGCTGATTGCTTTTATGTTCCCTACTGTATTAAAACTGGATTTCTTAGTAGAACAACTCGGAATGGTGAAGCTAGGTATCATTGCTCTTGTTATCGTTATTGTTTCCATCGTTGGTGATTTAACTGAAAGTGTTTATAAAAGACAGCAGTCAATTAAAGACAGTGGAAACTTATTGCCAGGGCATGGTGGAGTTTTAGATCGAATTGACAGTATTACCGCAGCGCTACCAGTATTTTCCCTGTTATTTTTCTGGTTGGTACGATAGATGGGCAGGCAAATAGTTACAATCTTAGGTGCCACAGGATCAATTGGTATTAACTGCCTGGATGTTATTGCCAGAGAACCGGAAAAATTTCAAGTCTATGCATTGACAGCTAATACTAACTGGAAAAAATTGTTGGAATTAACCAAACAGTTCCAGCCTTCCACGGCCGTATGTGTTGATGAGCAAGCCGCTGAAAAACTGTCTGAAGAACTTGCCAGAACAGATCTGAAAACTCAGGTTCTTTATGGTAATAAAGGACTCGAAAGCGTTGCCTCAGCTAATGAAGTTGATACAGTCATGGCGAGCATCGTTGGTGCTGCAGGTTTATTGCCAACTTTAGCGGCAGTTAAAGCCGGGAAAAAAATATTGCTTGCCAATAAAGAATCATTAGTTATGGCTGGTGAACTTTTTATGTCATTGGTACAGCAACATCAGGCCTTATTGTTGCCTGTAGATAGTGAACATAATGCCCTGTTCCAGTGTTTACCTAATCATCATTATCCTCAACAAGATCCAAGCAAGGGTTATATTGCCTGGCATGATCTGGGTGTCGAAAAGTTGATTTTAACGGCTTCAGGTGGTCCCTTCTTAAACGAAGATTTGGGCTGTTTGGCGAATAAAACACCTGAGCAAGCCTGTTCGCATCCAAACTGGGAAATGGGACGTAAAATTTCTGTTGATTCAGCTACTTTAATGAATAAAGGGTTAGAGGTTATTGAAGCCAGTTATCTTTATGGTATTAACCCGGACAAAATTGAAGTTGTGGTTCATCCGCAGAGCATTATTCATTCCATGGTAAGTTATCGTGATGGTTCAGTACTGGCTGAATTAGGCAATCCTGATATGCGAACACCTATTGCACATGTTTTGGCATGGCCTGAACGGATCTATGCGGGTGTCAAAGCTTTAGAATTAACTCAAATAGGCAGATTGGATTTTCAAGCACCAGATCATGAAAGATTTCCCTGTTTAAAAATGGCTTTTGAAGCTCTGGAGCAGGGTGGTACTGCACCAGCAATTCTTAATGCAGCCAATGAAGTGGCCGTGGAAGCCTTTTTACAAAAACGATTACCCTTTACCGGAATTAGTGAGCTTGTTGCAGTAACATTGGATAAATCATTGAAAGAACAATTAAAAATAATTCATACTGATAGCCAGTCAGAGCTTGAACATATACTTGAAACGGATACACAAACAAGAAAATTAGCCTGGAAGTTACTGGATAAGGCTGTCGGTTCAAGTAAAGTCATTGCTGATGAACAATTGAGTTCCAGAGGGCAAATTTAATGGATACTATGATGGCTTTTTTATGGAATGCTGCAAGCCTGATTGTTTTACTTGGTATTGTTGTGACTGTTCATGAAGGCGGTCATTTTTTTATTGCTCGATGGGCAGGAATTAAGGTTTTAAAATTTTCAATAGGCTTTGGTAAGCCCTTGTTTAGCTGGTTTGGAAAAGATGGCGTTGAGTATGTTATAGCTGCAATCCCATTAGGTGGTTATGTTAAAATGCTGGATGAAAGAGAAGGCGACGTTTCAGAGCATGATTTAGACAGAGCCTTCAATCAAGCATCGGTGAGTAAAAGAATAGCGGTAGTGGCAGCGGGTCCTATAGCTAATTTTATACTTGCGATACTGTTGTTTTGGGCGGGGTTTATGCTGGGAGTGCCTGGAATAAAACCAGTCATTGGTGAAGTAGTAGTCGGCGGTGTTGGAGAGCAGGCAGGATTGCGCCAGGGTCAATTGATTACTGCTGTGGGAGATGAACCGGTTAAAACCTGGAGTCAGGTAGGACTCTCCCTTGCGAATTATTTAGGAGAGGCGGGAAATATCTCCATGCAGGTACAGGATAAGGAAAAATCAATGCCTTATTCAGTAACTTTAAAATTGAAGCATAAAATTGGAGAAATAGAGGGCGAAAGCCCTTTAGAAACTCTGGGTATCACTGTATATTTACCGGAGATTTCGAATCAGATCAGCCAGGTAGCTGACTCCACTCCTGCATTCAGGGCTGGTTTGCAAGCTGGTGATAAGATAATTCAGCTTGATGAACATAAAATAACCAGTTGGTCAGACTTATTATCTGCATTAAAGCAAAAAGCCAATCAGTCTGTGGAACTAACTGTTGAAAGAAGGAGTCAATTAATAGATCTTAAAGTTCATTTGGGCCTGGCGGAAGGGAGTACTGAGCAGATGGGGTTTTTGGGAGTTACCCCAACCAGAGATGAACATTATCATCAGGAAATTCAAAATTTAAGAGTGAATGTTCAATATGGATTTATTGAAGCATTTGTTAAAGCTTTAGATAAAACAGGAAAGTTCTTCTCTTTGAGTATAACTTCCGTAAGAAAGATGTTGAGTCGTGATGTCTCGCATAAAAATTTGTCGGGGCCAGTGGGTATAGCAGAAAGTGCAGGAAGCTCAGCCAACGCTGGTTTGAGTCATTTCCTGCTCTTTATGGGCATGATTAGTGTTAGTATTGGTTTTTTAAATCTGCTACCTATTCCTGTTTTAGATGGTGGACACCTTTTGTTTTATTGCCTGGAACTGATCCGAGGCAAGCCGGTTCCTGAGTCAATACAGGAATTTGGTATGAAACTAGGTTTGATTCTAATATTGAGTCTAATGGTATTAGCTCTTTTTAATGATTTTAGTCGATTAGGTTTTTAGCTGTTCAAGAGCAGTTGTTGATCTGGTTAAACAGTAATTTTCAATTAAAAAAGAAAAAATTAATGAGCAGTAGTATAAAAAAAATAATAAACGGGCATTCAATAATTTGGCTTTTTGTCGTGCTGTTTATTTTTTCCTCAAAAAGTCTCTTTGCACTAGAACCTTTTACTGTAAAGGATATAAAAGTAAAGGGCCTTCAACGAGTTGAATTGGGTACGTTTTTTACCTATTTACCCCTTAAAGTTGGTGAAGAACTGGATGAAATTCGTGCTCCAATGCTCATTCGAAGCTTGTTTAGAAGTGGTTCTTTTAGCAATGTAGAATTGGCTCGTGATGGCGATGTATTAGTCGTTGTTGTTCAAGAAAGACCTGTTATAGCAAATCTAACTTTTGACGGAAATAGCACCATTAAAACGGACGATCTTAAAGACGCAATAAAACTTCAGGGTGTTGCTAAAGGGGAAGTGCTTAACCCGACAACACTCGATAAAATTAAACAGAGCCTTGAAAAACAGTATTTTGCTTTTGGTAAATATGGGGTGAAAATCAATTATGATGTAAATTACCTTCCACGAAATAGAGTGAATGTTAAGTTTAAATTTAAGGAAGGTGATGCGGCCACTATTGCTGCTATTACTATTGTTGGAAATGACGTTGTAAAAGATGAAGAGCTGATAGAAAAATTTGAATTGACTACAGGTAATTGGCTGTCCTGGATCTATGATGATAATCAGTATTCAAAAGAAAAATTATCGGGTGATCTTGAAAAGCTTACAGCGTATTATCAAAATCAAGGTTATATTAAATTTAATGTGGTATCGACACAAGTAGCCATTACTCCTGATAAAAAATTCGTTTATATCACTATAAATGTCGATGAAGGAGAAAAATATACGGTTTCTAATTTATCATTCTCAGGGAAACCTATTATTGAAGAAGAGATCCTGAGAAGGATGGCTCCGATTAAAGCAGAAAGTGTTTATTCAGGCGCTTTAATTACTTTTTCTGAAGAAAATATTATTAAAGCACTCGGATTCCGTGGTTACGCCTTCGCAAATGTTTCTACAATTCCTACTATTAATGATGAAGATAAAACCGTAGATCTTAATATATTTATCGAACCCAATAGCCGTGCCTATGTTCGTAGAATACATTTTGGGGGAAATGAAAAAACCAATGATCATGTTTTAAGAAGAGAATTGCGTTTAATGGAGTCAGGACCACTTTCGACAGAGCTGGTTGACCGTTCTAAATTACGACTGGAACGACTCCCTTTTCTTGAAGAAGTTAATGTTGAAACTAAACCGGTTGACACCGATAAGGATCTGGTTGACCTGTTCTTTACCGTTAAAGAAAGACCCTCTGGCTCAATAGGTGGTTCTGTCGGTTTTAGTGAGAGACAAGGCTTGTTGTTGAACGCTAATGTCTCTCAAGATAACTTTCTTGGTTCAGGAAAGAATGTCAGTTTTGCCGTTAATACAAGTGCTGTAACCACAAGAGTATCAGTTAATTATCTAGATCCTTATTTTACCGTAGATCAAGTTAGTTTAGGCTTGGGAGCATTTTTATCTAAAACTGATTTAGCTGAGCTTAATCTGGCCGGACAATCATTAGATAGCCAGGGGATATCTTTTAACTACGGAATACCTTTAAGTGAAATAAGTAGTTTTAGTATTGGTCTGCAGATTAATGACAGCTCTATTGATACTGCTGCGGATGTAGGTTTTCAGGTATCTGAAGTTGTAAGGAATTTTTTTGATGATGTTAACCAGAATCCTTTCGTGGATCCTGTGTATGACTATCAGGTTTATACACTTGCTGGAACTTGGGGGCAAAATTCATTGAATAGAGGAATTTTCCCGACAAGAGGAACTTCTCAGAGTTTAAATTTACAAGCAACCATTCCGGTAGGTGATCTGGATTATTATAAAATTGATTATAAAATCAGCCATTATATCCCTATTGCTAAAGGTTGGTCATTTTTAATGAGAGGACAACTTTCATTTGGTGATGCTTATGGGGATAATAACTCAAAGTTACCTTATTTTGAAAATTTTAATGCTGGTGGATTAAGTACTATGAGGGGGTTTGATACAAATACAATTGGTCCTCAGGAGTTTTTCTTACAAGAGACCTTTGCTCCTTCTATTCCTGGCTCAGATCCTTCAGAACCAGGAATCAGAATTCCATTAGGAAGAGAGTTTGACCAGGTTATTTTTACCAGACGCTCTACTGGTGGTAATGCACGTGCACTCGCTGGGCTGGAGCTCATCTTTCCTACACCGTTTGCTTCTGAGAATCGTTCAATGAGAACGAGTCTTTTTGTAGATATTGGTAATGTGTGGGATACTAAGTTTAATCGGGAAAGATTTAATTTTTTACAAGATGAACAGTTAGCTCTGATCCCTGATTTTGGCAATGTTGATAATTATAGAGCATCTGTGGGTATCTCATTACAATGGATATCGGCGTTAGGACCATTAACTTTTAGCCTTTCGAATCCAATTAAAGAACAGCCAGGTGACGATATAGAAACCTTTTCCTTCAATATCGGAACAACATTTTAACCTTTGACTTTTAAACTTTTTTAGAGAGATTATATTTATGAAAACCAAAATATTATTAGTAGCTATTCTTGGAATGTTTTTTTCCATAGCTGTTCAAGCCGCAGAGCAAAAAATAGCTATTGTCGATCCACGTCTGGTTTTGTCTAAACTTCCCCAAGCTGAAGCTGTTTCTACAAAATTAAAAAATGAGTTTTCAGAGCGTCAGGAAAAACTGAAATTGTTATCAGAAGAAATTACTGCGCTTCAAACAAAAGGTCAACGAGATGCACCCACAATGAGTGAATCTGAAGTGACGAATTTACAAAGACAACTTGAATCCAAAATCAGTTCATTTAAACTGGATGAAAAATCTTTCAAAGAAGATTTTACCCGTCGTCAAAAAGAAGAGCTACGCAAACTTCAAACTAAAGTATTTGAAGCAATCAATGCTGTATCAAAACAAGAAGGCTATGACTTGGTTTTGGCTAGAGAAGCTGTTTTTTATGCAATTGATGGCGCTGATATTTCAAACAAGGTTTTACAATATATTTCAAATTCAAAATAGAACTAAATGAAGAAAGAAGTTACCCTCAGTGAATTGGCTGAATATCTGGACGCTGTATTACATGGTGATCCAGATGCTTTGGTCAATTCAATATCAGATCTAACCAGGGCTGAACCTCAGCAGTTAAGTTTTCTTTCCAATCCAAAATTTGAAAATAGCCTTCTGAGAACTCAGGCTACAGCAGTTATTGTTAATGCTAGTACCTATAAAAAATTTCACGACAAAACGTCATTTAACCTGTTAGTTGTAGATAATCCCTATCTTGCTTATGCCAAATCTGCTCAATTACTTGATACAACTCCGGCTTTAGAAGAAGGTATTCATGCATTAGCTGTGATTGACCCAACCGCCGAAATTTCCGAAACAGCCCGAATTGCCGCTAATGTTGTGATAGGAGCTAATGTTGTTATTGGTGAAAATGTACAAATTGGTGCTAACTGTGTAATTGGAGAAAACTGCCAAATAGGCAGAAATTCTCGTTTATGGGCGAATGTGACGCTTTATCATCATGTGCAGCTTGGAGAAAGTGTACTAATTCATAGCGGGACGGTACTTGGATCTGATGGTTTTGGTTTTGCTCAGGAAGCTTCGGTATGGGTCAAAATACCTCAACTAGGCCAGGTGCAGATTGGTGATAATGTAGAGATCGGATCTAATTGCTGTATAGATCGTGGAGCTTTAGGTGCGACTCTGATTGGGAATGGAGTAAAAATAGATAATATGGTACATATCGCCCATAATGTAAAAATAGGTGATAACTGTGCCATGGCTGGATGCGTAGCCATTGCTGGTAGCTCAGAAATAGGTGCCAGGACGACTTTAGCCGGAGGTGTAGGGATCCTAGGTCATTTGCATATTGCCGAAGGTAGTCATTTTACAGCTCGCACTCTGGTGAATAAGTCTAATGAGAAAGCTGGAATATTTTCTGGCGGAACTGGCATGATGCCCAATAACGATTGGCGCAAGAGTGTTGTGAGATTTCGTCAATTGGACGATATGTCAAAAAGAATTAAAAAGTTAGAAAAAATCATAAAACAGTTTGAATAAACTGATTTAGACAAAAAATAGTGGTTATGGCCTGTTTTTATTAGGCATAATATAAGTCTTGAACAGAATCATAATGACATCACATTAATTATTATAGGGTTATAAAATGAGTGAAGTTGAGGTAGAGGCTAAAGAGATGAATAGCATGGATATTTTAGCCATTTTAGAACATTTGCCTCACCGTTATCCTTTTTTGTTGGTCGATAGAGTACTTGATTATGAAGTGGGTAATTATTTAAATGCTATTAAAAATATTACGATTAATGAGCCTTGTTTTCCTGGACATTTTCCTAATAGTCCCATTTTTCCTGGTGTATTAATTTTAGAGTCATTAGCTCAAGCAACAGGTTTATTGGCGTTTAAGACTCTCGGCACAAAACCAACTCAAAAGTCGTCGTATTATTTTGTAGGTATTGATTCGGCGCGTTTTAAAAAACCCGTAGTGCCTGGTGATCAAGTTCTTTTGAAAGTTAAGTTATTAAAGCGCAAAAGAGATATTTGGAAATTTGAAGCATCTGCTATTGTGGATGACCAGGTAGTTTGCTCCGCTGAACTTATGTGTGCTCAGAGAGAGGTTTAGTTTCAATGATTCATGCCACAGCAATAATTGAAAGCGGAGCAAAAATTGCTTCTGATGTGGAGATAGGCCCTTATTCAATAATAGGAGCCAATGTTGAGATTGATTCAGGTACCTGGGTTGGTCCTCATGTAGTGATCAATGGCCATACAAAAATTGGCAAAAATAATACTATTTATCAGTTTTCAAGTGTTGGTGAAGCAAACCAGGACAAAAAATACAATGGTGAGCCCACTGAAACGATTATTGGTGATAATAATGTAATTCGGGAATGTGCCACCATTCATCGAGGAACAGCTCAAGATAAGGGTATAACACGTATTGGTGATGATAATTTAATTATGGCTTATGTCCACGTAGCTCATGACTGCACTATAAAAAATCATTGTATCCTTGCTAATAACACAACTCTGGCGGGTCATGTAGATATCGATGACTGGGTTATTTTAGGAGGTTTTACCGGTATACATCAGTTTTGTCATATTGGAGCACATGCTTTTACTGCTATTTCATCAGCTATATCAAAAGATGTGCCACCCTTTGTCATGGCTGATGGACGACCTGCAACTCCAAGAGGTTTAAATAGTGAAGGTTTAAAACGCAGAGATTTTAGCTCTGACGAAATAAAACAGATTAAAAAGGCTTATAAAATTTTGTATCGAAGTGGTAAAACACTTGCAGATGCAATTAACGAGCTTAAAATACTTGCAGTAGATTCCATTCATATTAAAGAAATGCTCTCATTTATTGAATCCTCCAGTCGGGGAATTATTCGATAGTTTGCAGCATGCCTAATCAATCCTTAAGCCAAAAAAAAACCGTTGCTATTATAGCAGGAGAAAGTTCAGGTGATATTCTAGCCGCCGCTTTGATGGCTGAATTAAAACTCCTGGAGCCCAATGTGTTTTTTGAAGGAATTGGGGGAGATAACATGGCAGCTATTGGATTTAAATCTCTTTATCCCATGGAAAGATTGTCTGTTATGGGAATAGGCGCAATTTTAAAACGTTTGCCCGAATTACTCAAACTACGCAAAACACTGAAACAACGTTGGACGCAGACTCACAAGCCTGACTTGTTTATTGGCATAGATGCTCCTGAATTTAATATTGGACTAGAATTGTCTCTTAAAAAATTCAATATTAAAACGCTACATTATGTCAGTCCTTCTGTTTGGGCATGGAGGCCAAAGCGAATTTTTAAAATAAAAAAAGCGGTTGACCATATGTTGACACTTTTTCCTTTTGAAAATTCTATCTACCAACAGCATAAAATCAATGTCACCTGTGTGGGTCATGTTATGGCTCAGAAAATACCTTCTGAGGTTGATCCGTTGCCAGCCAGACAATCCCTTAATTTGACACAAAATGATGAAGTTTTGGCTATGCTTCCCGGTAGCCGCGGAAGCGAATTAAAATTTTTAGCTCCGTTATTTTTAGCAGTTGTTGACTCCCTGTTAAAATCTAAACCAGATCTGAAAATATTGGTGCCGATGGCCAATCAAAGATGTCGTCATATTTTTGAAGAAATTTTGAAAACTGATACACTGCAACATAATTTAAAAGATAATTTAACGCTAATAGATGGTAATTCCAGAGAAATAATGACGGCTGCGGATGTGGTACTCCTGGCATCAGGTACAGCTACTCTTGAAGCGGCATTATTAAAAAAACCAATGGTTATGGCGTATAAGGTTTCCAGGTTTAGTTACGCCATATTTAGACGTTTATCTATATTAACTTATTATGCTCTACCTAACCTGTTATTAAATAAACGTTTAGTACCTGAATATCTACAAGATGAAGCAACACTTGAAAATTTATCAGTGGCTGTTTTGAAACAATTTAATATGACAAAAGATGATAAACAAATATTGATGAATGATTATGAAAAAATTCATCATGATTTACAATGTGGGGGTAGTATCAAGGCTGCCAGTATTGCACAAACTTTGTTATTAGCAACAAAGCAAGATCAGAACTTATCGGGGAATAAGAAGCCATGTTAATAGCAGGTGTTGATGAAGTCGGCCGGGGACCATTAGCTGGTGACGTGGTGACTGCAGCGGTGATCCTTGATCCTGAAAAACCTATTGATGGTTTAAATGATTCTAAAAAGTTATCAGAAAAAAAACGTCAACAACTTTCAGAATTGATTAAAGAAAATGCTTTAGTTTGGGCCATTGGCAGGGCTAGTGTTGCAGAAATAGATCAACTTAATATATTACAGGCTACATTATTGGCCATGAAAAGGGCAGTTGAAGAGCTAAATATTAAACCAGATAAAGTTTTAGTCGATGGCAATAAATTACCAGATTTTGATATACCAGCTGAAGCAATTGTTGGCGGTGATGGAACAGTGGCTGAAATTAGTGCGGCATCTATTATTGCCAAAGTGACTCGAGATGAAGAAATGATTGCACTTGAACAATTGTATCCGGGTTATGGTTTTATGCGGCATAAGGGTTATGGCACTAAGGTTCATATGGAAGCCTTAAAACGCTTAGGAGCAACGCCCGTTCATCGCAAAAGTTTTTCCCCTGTTGCTGCGGTTCTTGAACAGTCCGAGTTAGATGGTGGAGCGCTGAATCGGATTGAATTAAAAATATGAACTCGAATAATCCACCTCAATTTGTCCATTTGAGAACCCATTCAGAATTTTCTATGGTGGATGGAATTCTTAAATTAAAAGCATTGGTTAAATCTTGTTCCAAGTTGCACATGCCGGCAATTGCGGTGACGGATCAAAGTAACTTTTGTGGACTGGTAAAATTTTATAAGGCAGCTAATGCTGTCGGTATCAAGCCTATTGCTGGTGCAGATGTTTGGGTTCAGGATGATTCCATGGGGGATGAGCCTTTTAGAATCGTGTTTTTGTGTCAAAACCAGAAAGGTTATCAAAACCTGACTGAGCTCATATCGGAGTCATATCTTAAAGGTCAAAAACGTGGTTTCCCAGTGATTGATTCAGCCTGGATTGATACAAGATGTGATGGATTAATTGTGTTATCCGGTGGTAAAGATGGAGATGTTGGTGTTGCTCTTTCTTCTGGCAAACACGAGCTTGCGGCACAGCGTCTGGCTTATTGGAATATTAACTTTCCTGATCGTTATTATCTTGAATTGCAACGAACTGGAAGGGTTGGAGAGGAAGAATATATTCATGCAGTTATCGGTATGGCACAGGGCTCTAATACACCAGTAGTTGCAACAAATGATGTACGCTTTATGGAAAGGCAAGATTTTGAAGCACATGAGGCTCGTGTATGTATAAATCAGGGAAGAGTGATTGATGATCCTACTCGTCCCAGAGATTATTCAGAACAGCAGTATTTGAAGACAATAAAAGAGATGATTGAGTTGTTTTCAGATCTACCTGAGGCTCTGGAAAATACGGTTGAAATAGCGAGAAGATGTAATTTAGAGCTAACTCTGGGTAAAGTTTGCCTTCCAGATTTTCCTATACCTGAAGGAATGACAGTTAATGACTATTTTATACAGGTTTCTAAGCAGGGACTCGAAGAACGGTTAAAAATACTTCTCGATCCTGATTCAGATGATTTTTTAGAAAAACGTAAAATTTATGATGAAAGAATAGATATAGAGCTTGATGTCATCATAGAAATGGGTTTTCCCGGTTACTTTTTGATTGTGGCTGATTTTATTCAATGGTCGAAGGATAATAATATTCCGGTAGGTCCTGGTCGAGGTTCTGGTGCTGGTTCACTGGTGGCCTACTCTCTTAAAATCACAGATTTAGATCCTCTGGAATATGATTTGTTATTTGAGCGTTTTTTGAACCCGGAACGTGTGTCTATGCCAGATTTTGATATCGATTTTTGTATGGATGGCAGAGATAGCGTTATTGATTATGTTGCCAGAAAGTATGGTCGGGATGCGGTTTCACAGATCATTACTTTTGGTACTATGGCAGCAAAGGCTGTAATAAGAGATGTAGGACGGGTTCTTGGAAAACCCTATGGATTTTGTGATCGCTTATCCAAGATGATCCCTATGGATTTAGGTATGACATTAACCAAAGCTTTTGATCAAGAAGAGCCTATCCAGGAAGCTTACAAAAATGATGACGAAGTCAAAGAAGTCTGGGATCTCTGTTTAAAGCTCGAAGGTGTCGTTAGAAATGCAGGTAAACATGCTGGCGGAGTGGTTATTGCACCAACTAAACTGACTGACTTTACCCCGCTTTATTGTGATGATGCAGGGGAAAATGTTGTTGCTCAATTTGATAAAGATGACGTTGAAGCATCGGGATTGGTTAAATTTGATTTTCTGGGATTAAGGACATTAACTATCATTGATTGGGCTGTTGAAACCATCAATCAACAAAGAGCTTGTGAGAATCAGGAAAAATTAGATATCAGCCAGCTTTCACTTGAAGATAAAGCTACCTATCATTTATTACAACAGGGTAATACCACTGCGGTTTTTCAGCTTGAATCCGGTGGTATGAAAAAACTCATACAACAGCTTAAACCCTCTACTTTTGAAGACATTATTGCGTTAGTAGCACTGTATCGACCTGGCCCATTGGGAGCAGGAATGGATCAGGATTTTGTTAATCGAAAACATGGACGTGAAAAAGTCGAATATCCTCATCCTAGTTTAGAAGCTACCTTGAAACCTACCTATGGAACTATCCTCTATCAGGAACAAGTGATGCAGATCGCCCAAATTCTGGCGGGTTATTCACTTGGGGGTGCAGATATTTTACGTCGAGCCATGGGTAAGAAAAAACTGGATGTGATGCAGCAACAAAAAAGTATTTTTATTCAGGGTGCTGCAAAAAATAATATTGATGGGGATACAGCCGGTCATATATTTGCCGTGATTGAAAAATTTGCTGACTATGGTTTTAATAAATCACATTCAGCTGCATATGCTTTAGTGTCTTATCAAACAGCCTGGTTAAAAACACATTACCCAGCTGCTTTTCTGGCGGCTGTTATGTCGGCTGATATGGACAATACTGATAAAATAGTCACCTACGTCGATGATGCAAATGAACAGGGTCTGGATTTACAACCTCCAGATGTTAATCGTGGAAAATATCGATTTACGATAGATGGTAATAAGACGATTATTTATGGAATTGGAGCAATTAAGGGCGTAGGGCAAGCGGCAATAGAATCTATTGTTTTAGAGAGAGAAACAAATGGTCCTTATCAGGACCTTTATGATTTTTGTCTACGAGTTGACTTAAAAAAAGCCAATAAGAGAGTGCTTGAAGCCTTGATAAAATCAGGGGCTTTAGATGCTTTTAATCATCATCGAGCAGAATTAATGGAAAACTTGCCAGAAGCGATAAAATCGGCAGAGCAGGTGGGGCGAGATGAACTGGCTGGTCAAGACGATTTGTTTGGAGGCGCTGTTGCTATTGGTTCTGGTGAAGGAGCCAGCAACAAAATATTAAAAACAGTGCGTCCCTGGCCGGAAAATTATCAATTACAATTTGAAAAAGATGTATTGGGGCTCTTCTTAACCGGTCATCCGATAGACAAATATAGAGAAGAGTTATCTCACTTTACCAGCGCCAGAATACGAAATATGCAAGTGACTAATCGTGGTCAGTCAACAACTGTTGCAGGATTGGTGATGGCAATGAGAATCATTAAAACACGAAGTGGTGCGCGTATAGCCATTGTGACACTCGATGATAAAAGTGGCAGGATGGAATTGGCTGTGTATCAGGATCTGTATGATCAATGTTCAAGCACTTTAATAAAAGATAATATACTGATTGCAGAAGGTGAAGTTTCATTTGATGTGTATTCACAAGGTTTGAAAATGAAAGCCAAATCGATTCATGATATTACTGCAATCCGTGAAAAGAGGGCACGATGCTTACAACTTAACATTGAGAGTTCATTAATGGATGCCAACTTTGGACATAATTTGGAACAACAGTTGCAGCCATTTGTTGGTGGCACTTGTCCGATCTCTTTGCAAATTAAAACCATAGGTGCAGAAGCTATGATAGACTTAGGTTTATCCTGGAAAGTGTCTCCAACGGATGATTTAATCTATCGTCTTGAAGACTTAGTGGGTGATGGTAACGTTTCCTGTGTATATCCATGATAAATTATGACTTTTTTAAAGAAGACCATCAGACAACAATAGGATTTTTCGAACATGAAGTTAAACTTCCTCGAATTCGAACAGCCCATCGCTGAACTTGAAGCTCAAATTGAAGAATTGCGTCACGTGGGTAACGATAGTGAAATTAACATTAGTGAAGAAATCCATCGTCTTCAGGATAAAAGTGTCGAGTTGACCGGAAAAATATTTTCAAATCTTGGCGCATGGGAAATTGCTCAGTTATCACGTCATCCTCAACGACCCTATACACAAGATTATATTGATAATATATTTACAGAGTATGATGAACATTGCGGTGATCGGGCATTTGCAAATGATTACGCCTTAATAGGAGGCACCGCCAGGTTTGAAGGTGAGCCGGTAATGATAATTGGTCATCAAAAAGGTCGAGATACAAAACAAAAAGTTAAACGAAATTTTGGTATGCCAAGACCAGAAGGGTATCGAAAAGCTCTTCGGTTAATGGAAATGGCTGAAAAATTCCATATGCCTGTTATTACTTTTATTGATACACCCGGTGCTTATCCTGGAGTCGGTGCCGAAGAAAGAGGGCAGAGTGAAGCTATTGCCAGGAATTTAAAAGTTATGGCAAGTCTTAAAGTTCCAGTTATTTGTAATGTGATAGGTGAAGGTGGATCAGGGGGAGCGCTTGCAATAGGTGTTGGGGATAGAGTTAATATGCTGCAATACAGCATTTATTCAGTCATTTCGCCAGAAGGCTGTGCATCTATTTTATGGAAGAGTGCAGACAAAGCAAAAGATGCAGCTGAAGCTATGGGTATTACTTCTCAAAGGCTACATGATTTGAAATTGATTGATAGCATTGTTGAGGAACCTCTCGGTGGTGCACATAGAGATCTGAAGGATATGACCTATCGTTTACAAAGAAGAATAGCGGTAGATCTAACCGAGTTAAAAACCCTTAGTAGCGATACTTTATTAGCCCAAAGATATCAGCGCTTAATGAACTTTTCATCTATTTGAACCTTAAAAGTTCCAAATTGGCTGTTGTTTATGGAAAGTCACCCATCTGAGCATGAAAAACTTTATAACCTGTTGCAAAACAATTTGCAGCAGGTACTTGAGAACCATTTTGCTATAACTCATCCAACAGGACTTTCCAGGGAGCAGAATTCACCGTCTAAAATAGTTATCTGGGTAGGTTATTCTGGCGGTCTGGATTCTACTGTTCTACTTTACCTTTTAAAACAATTCACCATTAAACAGCCTGATTTAAATATTGAATTAAGGGCGTTGCATGTAGATCATAAATTAGCCATTGAAGCGAATGAATGGGTAGAACATTGTAAAAACTTTTGCGAACAGATAAAAATTCCGTTAGAAACATTTCATTTGGAGCAATTATCAAAATTAACGAATTGCTCTGAAGAAAAAGCCAGAGATCTCCGCTATCAGGTTTTTGAACAGCAAGTAGGGAAAAATCACCTGCTTTGTTTAGGTCATCATGCTAATGATCAAGCTGAAACGATGTTATTTCGATTAATTAGAGGTTCAGGTGTGCATGGGTTAGCCTCTATTCCTCAATCGCGTCAGATAGGAAAGGGGTTTTTAATTCGTCCTTTATTACATGCTAGCCGTAAGGATTTATTGGACTTTGCACAAAATGAGCGACTAAGCTGGGTAGAAGATCCAAGCAATAAATCCCTGGATTTTGATAGAAATTATCTACGCCATCAAATATTGCCTGTTATAAAAAAACGCTGGCCAAAATTCCAGAAAAGTATGTCAAATAATAGCCTGTTATTTTTCAGGCAATCTAAATTATTGGATGAGTTAGCAGAGCTTGATTATCAATCGATTAAACAGGACTATGGCTTCATTTCGTTGATTAAATTAAGACAGTTAACACAAGAGAGACAAGCTAATTTTTTAACCTGGTGGTTACGAACAAAAAAAATCGGGATCCCTTCTCAAAAACGAATTACAGATATTCTACATACATTGCAAAACTGTGCTTTAGACAAGCAATTTAATCAAAGCTTTGAAGACCATTTATTACTACAGTCCGGTACATATTTGGCACTGGTTCCTCAAAATCTTTTTATTGTTAAAGCAAGCCATTTCAAGTTAACTCAATGCAGCATAACTCAAGACAAGCTAACTCAAGACAAGCTAACTCAAGATAAGCTAACTCAAGTTAAGCTAACTCAAGTTAAGCTAACTCAAGATAAGCTAACTCAAGACAAGCTAACTCAGTGCAATCTTGCTCAGGAAAATAGTTTTCAGCTAACGGATTATTGCACTATTAAGATTAAATTAGTGAAAGGAGTAGGCTTTGATTCGGAATTATTAAAAGATTTACAAGTGAGCTTTGGAATACGACCCGCTTCATTATTATTGGCAGGCAGACAGCACTCAAAAAAGAGCAAGCAGCTATTTCAAGAAGCTGATATACCATCCTGGCTTAGAACACAGTGGCCGGTACTTTCATTAAATGATGAAATTGTAGCTATTCCAGGTATAGGCACAGTAAAAAAATTTGCAGTGACTAAAAAACAACAGGGTGTGGCTTTGAGCTGTTGTTTTGATTTAGGAGCTGGTTTTGATTTAAAGAACCAATGGAAATTCGAAAGATTTGATAAAAGTTTCAATCTCTGATTGTTTTTTTGGTTTACTAAAAAAGTAACCCTGTCCTAGCTCGTAACCAATTTCCATTAACATTTTTAGCTGTTCGACGGTTTCAATACCTTCCGCAACCGACAACATTTTCAAATTACTTGATAACATCTTAATACTTCTGACTATAGCTTCATTTTCTTCCCGTAAATGAATAGTATGAACAAAAACTTTATCAAGTTTTAATACATCAAAAGGAAAGTTATATAAATAATTAAGTGAAGAATAACCAGAACCAAAATCATCCAGATAAATTTTAATTCCAAAAGATTTTAAACCTAAAATGAGGGCTTTAGCTGTCTCAAAACTATGCATGAGAACATTTTCTGTAATTTCTAAATTCAGCTTATTTCCGTCAATGTTGTGTGACTTAAGCAACTCTCCTATATAGATCAGCAAATCACCTCGGGCAATCTGCTTGGGAGATATGTTTACACTAATACTTAGCTCTTTAAGATGAGGAATTTTCTTCCAGTCCTGTAATGTCTGACAGGCCAAAGATAATACTTTGGCTCCTACATCAACAATTAACCCTGTCTCTTCAGCTATAGGGATAAATTCATCAGGGGGTATCATTCCCTGCGATGGATGGTTCCATCGAAGTAAACCTTCTACTCCAGTGATTTTCCTAGTTTTAAGATCAACTATAGGTTGGTAGTATAAAACAAGTTGCTCTTCATCTACGGCATATCTAAGCTCCTGTTCCAATTTTAATTTGTTCAATACAATTTCATGCATTGATTTATCGAATAAACAATAACGAGCTTTTCCATCCGCTTTAGCTTGATACATGGCTGCGTCAGCATCTCGCATTACCTGAGCTGGATTTTCATCTGAGATGGTGGAAAGCCTGATCCCAATACTGCATGTTGGGTGAATCTCCTGTTTTTCCAGAGTAATAGTTTTTCCCAGTTCTTTAAGAATTCTTTGTGAAATATTAATGGCAAATTCTGCATTCGGTATTCCATCTAATAAAATACAAAATTCATCTCCACCTAATCTTGAGACTGTATCTCCGGGTCTTACACAATTTAATAATCGATGTGATATTTCTTGTAACAGGCTATCGCCAACGTGATGTCCAAGGCTATCATTAATAACCTTAAATCGATCCAGATCCAGGAATAATACTGCAAATGGTTTCTCGTTCTTGCGCTGTATTCTATTTAAGGCATGTTTGAGGCGATCAGAAAATAAAGCTCTATTTGAAAGACCAGTTAACGTGTCATGTAAAGCATCATGTTCTAATTTTTTTTCTATATTAATTCGTTCATTAATATTATCTCGTAGAATACTATTAGTAGCTTGTAGTTCCCTGGTTCTATCGGCAACCCTTAGTTCCAGTTCATCATTAACCGCTTTTAATTTCTGATGTGCTTCCTTGATGTCGTTGGCATCCTTTTTTCGCATAATGGCTGTGGCAATATGTCTACCAACAAAAGTTAACAGGGATTTTTCCTGTTTGGAAAACTCATGATCTTGTTGGTAACTCTGTACAGCCAATACTCCAAAAGTTTTTTGTCGGTTTTTTAATGGAACACCTAACCATGATTCTGGTTCTCGCCCTCTACCGGGAAAAGTTTTATTTGATGCTGATTTAGAATAAAGCAGAGGGGTTCCAGAGATTAAAACAGATTCTGTTAAGCCTTGTGATTTAGTGGCAGGATCAAATTTTCTGGAAAGCCCCTGATATTGATAGACATCGTTGTAGTAAGGGAAATTAATTTGATCTTCGCTTGAATTGAGTAAGGCAATATACAAATTTTCAGCATACATTAATTCTGCGATGATGCCATGAATGAGTTTTAAAAAATCAGCCAGTTTATTGGTTTTATTAGTAAGTTCGGTAATTCGGTATAACGCCTTCTGAAGTTTCTCTGAACGCTCTCTTTCTGCAATTTGTGCTTGTAAATTCTGATTGGTTTTTTCTAACTGTGCTGTACGTAACTTTACACCCTGCTCTAATTTGACATTAATGTCCTGTAAACCACCTTCAAATTGTTTTCGTTCAAGTACCAAAGCGATTTGCCTCGAAACAAACTGCAGAATATCCTCATCCTTTTTTTGATAATAAATATTTTCATCATAACTTTGAATGACAAGGGCACCTAAAATGACACCCTTTGAAATGAGGGGAACGCCGAGCCAATCAACACATTGCGAACCCAATTGCTCAAAATAACCCTGTTGTTGAAGTTCAAGTAATCGATTGGAATCAGCATGTAGCATCTTTCCATAGCGTAAAATAAAACCTGTACCAGTTTTCCAAAGTGTTTCAACAGGTAGAGCGGATAAAGTATCAATGTTGATCTGATCAACAGAGTCAATAAAATAACCAAACTCTACAACTTTTTCTACTGGATTATAAAGAGCAATAAAGAAGTTTTCGGCGTACATCAACTCTCCAACAATTTGATGGAGTGCTTGATAGAAATCTTCTAGAGAGTCTGTGTCTGTGGCTACCTGGGTAATTTTGTATAGAGCAGATTGAATAGCCTGAGATTCTGACAATTGTGCAGACAAAAGTTTTATTTGTGATTGTTGGTCTTTATCGGCCATTGATAGTTTTAACAACTAACCTCATTGAAATATTAAATAAGTTCAAATAAATGAAAGAGTTAATCAAATTAATCATAGCATATTCAGTTATAAAAACTAGACTGCTAAGCACTATTCATTTTGAGAGTGGTTTGTCGGCCCTATTTTTAAGTCTAAAAATGCATTAATCTCATCAGCGCGTTTTAGCGCATCTTGATAACCCCTCTCAATTAAAATTTTAGTAAAAGAAGATTCAAATAATAAATAACTGAGAATATTGCTGCCTTCCTGCTCACAAATACCCATTCTAGTGAGAAAAAATCGAAGTAATCTGGGAAGACTTTTATAATGTTCTGATGCCAGTTGATCAATGTTAAAATCGGGCATAAACAATAAAGACTCAATGGGTCGAAGAGTCGCTTTATTTCTTTTAAGGTTTTTTCCTGGAATGAGTTCAATGGTTTCATTGATTCTTTTTAATCGTTCTAAATCACTGGCAAGTGAATCAGTAAAAATACTATCCATTAGTCTTCCGGCAATTTCTGCCATTGTCGGGTAATTGATTTTTGTCAGACGAGTTGTGCTTATTTCATCAATTGGATCTGTAGATATAATCAAAAGCCTATCAGCCCCCATATGTAGCGCCGGGCTCAGTGGCGATAGGCAACCGATGCTACCATCACCGAAATATTCGCGGTTAATTTTCACAGCAGGAAACACCATAGGTATAGCTGCCGAAGCCATTAGATGATTTAAATGGAGAGGATGCCTTTTACCTCTTCTTCTATGTCTCTCCCAGTTATCTATAGCTTCCGAGGCTTGAAAAAAACTCACTGAATCGCCCTTTTGATAGCTATAAGCGGTTATGGAGATCCCATCAATATATCCATCTGAAACATTTTGTTGAATATGATCAAAAGGTACGGCTTTTCGCAGAAGATTTTTAAGTGGGGTATTGATGAGCAACGACAAAGGTTTTGGAGATTGATGACTAGAGCGTAGAAACTCGGCTATCCACCTGCCAGTATTCGTTAAAAGCCCAGCCCAGCCCACTCTATAGACCTGGTGGGCATGAAAGTTAGACCAAACACTCTCTAAGCGGCGCATTCCTATTCGATAACGATTGGCGTAACTTGCAAGTACAACGGCATTAATGGCGCCTGCGGACGAGCCTGAAATGATAGAAAAAGGAATACCCTGTGACTTTGGTGTTAATTGAGTAATACCTTTAAGCACGCCTACCTGGTAAGCTGTTTTTGCTCCTCCACCTGTTAATACCAAAGCAATCTTGGGTTTATCAGCTTCTTTTTTGAACCAACTCATTCAGGCATTTCCATAAAATTGAATTTAAATATCAAATTGAGTTTGTGGGATGAGATCCAACTTACTAACGTACTGTTTTTATCATAAAAAAGTATCGCATGGCTATTTAAAAAAGTAAGTAGCCTTTATTGGTTTACAAACCAATGTTTTTTGAGTGTTGAGAGTACCTTGTTTGAATATTTATGGCTCCCATAAGAACCATTATATCGAGCCAGGGCCTGTTGACGGTTTTGCTTACTTCTTTTAAGGTACAGGCTCAAAATAGTACAGCCATAACGTAAATTGGTGTCAATATCGAACAGGTTATCATTATCGTGGCCAATTTCTTTAACCCAGAAAG
The DNA here is from genome assembly GCA_041556195.1 of Enterobacterales bacterium. Lineage (GTDB taxonomy): Bacteria > Pseudomonadota > Gammaproteobacteria > Enterobacterales > 21-14-all-40-8. The sequence goes on along the minus strand of JBFFIY010000029.1, from coordinate 2,509 downwards.
GCATGATTTGCATGAGTCCTCGGGCGCCGGATTTTGATACTGCATAATGATCGAAGCTGCTTTCAGTATCAATCAAGGCTAATACCAACTGCGGACTTAGCTCAGATTTTGTGGCTTCTCTGTGAACGGCTTTGAGCAGCTCCATACGTTCTTTCAGGGGAATATGCCTGGCACGTTTGGCAAGTCTTGATGACATATCAAACAGCCAGACTTTGGCATCAAATTTATCAATAAAGCCCGATTTAGATTCAATTGCTTCTTTTAATAAGCGTCTAAATTCTTCATCAGGCTTTTGCTGACTGAAAGCACTCGCAGAAGTGCTTAGAGTCAGGAAACCAGCTAGAATGATAAAGGGCAATAGTTTCACAAAATAGCCTTAAACTTATCCTTAATGAATTCAATGATCTCATCTATATTAAGCTCAGTATTGGACTCATCTGTTCTCCCTTTGTATTCAACTTGTCCTTTATCGAGACCGCGTTCGCTAATGACTATTCGATGCGGGATCCCCATCAGCTCCATATCATTAAACATGACACCCGCTCTTTCTTTGCGATCATCAAATAACACTTCTAATCCTAAATCGTTAAGTTGTTGATAGAGTTCATCACAAGCTTTTTGTACTCGAGGAGATTTTTGTAAATTAATCGGGATTAATGCCAGATGGAAAGGGGCAATGCTATCAGGCCAGATAATACCCTTATCATCATTGTTTTGCTCAATGGCAGCAGCAATGATCCTGGATACACCAATACCATAACAACCCATGGTTAAAACCTGAGCTTTGCCGTTTTCATCAAGAACTTTGGCATCCATGGCTTCACTATATTTTGTGCCTAACTGGAAAATATGTCCAACTTCAATACCACGTTTAATTTCGAGTAAGCCTTGACCATCAGGACTTGGATCGCCAGCTACTACCTGGCGTAGATCTTCCACCTGTGCAAGAGCGCAGTCTCTTTCCCAATTAACCCCTGTTAAATGGAAACCATCTTTATTCGCACCACATACAAAATCAGATAATACAGCTGCAGAGCGATCAACTACCAGAGGAATATCTAAATTTATTGGACCAATAGAACCAGGCCCACAGCCCATCTTCTTTCGAATATCTTCTTCAGAGGCCATAGTCACTGGATTGAAAATACCTGCAAGGTGTCCAGCCTTGACTTCATTGAGCTCATGAACTCCTTGTAAAACCAGAGCAACCAGACCCTGTTGATTATTCTGGTCATCGGCTCCATAAACAATTAGAGTCTTAGCAACTTGTGAAGGAGCTACATCTAAAAATTGAGAAACCTCATCAATGGTATGAGAATTCGGAGTGGCAATTTCTTCCATCGCTAATGTAGCAGCTGAACGTGATACAGCAGGTGCTAATGCTTCAGCTTTTTCGATATTAGCAGCATAATCGCTACTATCACTAAAAGCGATAGCATCCTCACCTGACTCAGCCAACACATGAAACTCATGTGAACCACTACCACCAATAGAACCAGTGTCTGCAATGACTGCACGAAACTTCAGATCTAAACGTTCAAACACCCGGCAATAAGCCTTGAATAGATTTTGATAAGTCTCTTCAAGACATTGCTGATTTAAATGAAAAGAATAGGCATCCTTCATCAGGAATTCTCTAGCTCTCATAACCCCAAACCTTGGGCGAGTTTCATCTCGAAACTTATTCTGGATCTGAAATAAAGTCAGGGGTAACTGTTTATAACTACGTATTTCACCACGGATCAGATCGGTAATGATTTCTTCATGAGTTGGCCCTAAACAAAAGGCACGATGGTGTCTATCTTCAAAACGCAACAACTCAGGCCCAAACTGCTCCCATCGTCCCGACTCCTGCCAAAGCTCCGAAGGTTGAACACTTGGCATTAAACATTCCACCGCCCCAACAGCTTGCATCTCTTCCCGGACAATAGCTTCCACTTTTTTTAATACTTTCAGCCCAGTGGGTAACCAATTATACAAACCCGAGGCCAACTTGCGTATAAGCCCCGCGCGTAACATTAACTTATGGCTGATAATTTCTGCATCACTGGGATCTTCCCTCAGAGTTGCAAGTAAATAGCGACTGGTTCGCATCAAAATATCCTGTAATTAAAGTGTAATAGATGAATAACAGTATTGTAGCAACTTAAACGGTTACATGTCTTGTCGTGTTGTGGGGCATTTTAATGATATCGCTTTCAATCATTATTATTTTTATTATAGTGTAGCTCTTTGTGTGTATGCATTTGCCCTGAATTAAGGTTGATTATCAGAGGGTTTTTAGCCAACTTTAAAAATGGGTATTTACAAACCTGTTTATTATCTATACCATGTACTCAATTTTTAGAGGACTAAAAAAAAAGGACTAAAAAAAAAGGACTAAAAAAAAAGGACTATTTTCCAGCAACACCTTTGATAAACCATTAGAGATGTTATCAATAGCATTTAGCGTATTGATGCCTTCGATTTTTGCTCTGGAATATGTAGTTTTTTCACCAGATACAGTTGG
>JBFFIY010000028.1:0-42109 GCA_041556195.1 Enterobacterales bacterium | reverse complement strand
TTGAGTTGATAGTTTGTTTTTATCTAAGTTGGCAATTTGATCTGATTGCTCTTCATTGACCTTTTCTAATAAAAGAGGAATCTCAATTTCAGGAACAGGCGTGAGAAAATCAATGGCACCAGTAATTTCAGGCAATAATGGATCTTCCGGCCAGGTTTCTTCTGTAAAACGATTCGGATCGCTACGTTCAAAAACAATAATTTCGATCTGAAACCATTTTACCTCTGGCTCGGGAAGTTCTGTCTCATCTTCTGCAGCAATTAAATTAAATACAGGAAATAAAAAAAGACTGATTGAAATAAAGAGCAATTTTTTCATTAAGTTAAACAAAATTTTATAGTTAAATACCAAGGCGTGTTTCCTGAGAGTTAAGCTGTATTGTGCGGTGAGAGAGGTTAATCGTCAATCTTTTTTAGATTCTAACTCATGAATAAGTTTTTGAACAAAATTGATTCTTTGTTCTGCTTTTTCCAGATCTTTACTAAAGCGTAAGCGTGTTGGCCCTTGTAGCTTGTAAATATCGGGTCTACTTTGTATTAAACCTATAATAGACATAGGGTCAATTGACGGTTTTTCAATAAAATCGATTAAACCATTTTCCGGGCCTACCTGAATACGTTTGATTCCAATACGGTTAGATCGTTGTCTTAAACGACTAATGGCAAATAAATTACGAGTTGGCTCTGGCAACAATCCAAAACGGTCGATTAACTCTACCTTAATTTCATCCAACTCTCTCTCTGTATTGGCACTGGCAATACGTTTATAAAGCGTTAAACGTAAGCTCACATCTGCTACATAGAGATCGGGTAGAAGGGCCGGAATTTGCAATTCTACTTCGGCTTTTTCCTTCAGAACCAAATCAAGACTTGGCTCTTTACCCGATTTCAACGCTTCAACTGCACTATCAAGCATTTCCATATACAGATTAAAGCCAATAGTTTGCATTTGACCTGTTTGATCTTCACCTAGTATTTCACCCGCTCCCCTGATTTCTAAATCTTGACTGGCCAGTAAAAATCCAGATCCCAATTTATCCAGCTTGGTTATAGCATCTAGTCTCTTACGAGCATTTGCAGTCATTAATTTTTCAGATAGAGGAGTTAACATATAAGCATAGGCTTGATGATGAGAACGTCCGACACGGCCTCGTAACTGGTGAAGCTGGGCCAGACCAAAATGATCGGCACGGTTAATAATAATTGTATTAGCATTAGGTACATCAATCCCGGTTTCAATAATCGTAGTGCAAACCAGAACTTGAAAACGCTGATGGTAAAAATCCTGCATAACTTTTTCTAACTGGGATTCACGCATCTGACCATGACCAAATTTGATACGATATTCAGGTAATAGCTTTTCCAGTTCGCGTACTTTTCTCTCAATAGACTCCACATCATTATGCACAAAATAAACCTGGCCACCACGACGGATCTCACGACTGATGGCATCTTTTACTAACAACTCATCTTCACTTCGAACAAAGGTTTTAACAGCCAGTCGTTTTTGTGGAGGTGTGGCAATAATCGACAAATCACGCATGCCCGTCATAGCCATGTTTAAGGTTCTGGGAATAGGTGTAGCCGTCATAGTTAAAATATCAACTTCGGCTTTAAGTGCTTTAATTTTTTCTTTTTGTCGTACACCAAATCGATGTTCTTCATCCACAATTAACAGACCCAACTGTTTAAACTTTATGTCTTTTTGCAATAATTTATGCGTGCCGATCACAATATCAACCTTACCCTGGCTGATCTGTTCTAAAGTGTTTTGTTGTTGTTTATTGTTTTGAAAGCGAGAGAGTACTTCAATTCTAAATGGCCAGTCGGCAAAACGATCTCTAAAATTCTCAAAATGTTGCTGTGCTAACAAGGTTGTTGGCACTAAAATAGATACCTGATAACCGCTTGATGCCACAACAAAGGCCGCTCGCATGGCGACTTCCGTTTTACCAAAACCTACATCTCCACAAACAAGACGATCCATCGGAGTGGTTTTAGCCAGATCCTCAAGTACAGAATCAATGGTACGTTTTTGGTCATTAGTTTCTTCAAAAGGAAAAGCAGAGGCAAATAAACGATAATCCATATCATCTGCCTGATAGCTTTGTCCCTGTCTGGAGGCTCTTTGTGCCTGGATTTCTAATAATTCAGCCGCCACATCGCGAATTTTTTCAGCGGCTTTTCTTTTGGCTTTAGACCATTGTTCACCGCCGAGTTTATTTAAATGAACCTGGCTGTCAGCACTGCCACTATAACGGCTAATTTGATCAAGATTATGTACCGGCACATAAAACTTATCACCACCCGAGTATTCAATGGTTAAAAATTCGGCTTGCTGATTGGCTACTTCTAATAAATGCAAACCCAGATAACGTCCAATACCCTGTTCAATATGAACTACAGGTGCTCCTATTTGTAGTTCTGCAAGATTTCGAATAATAAAACTCGGATCCCTTTGATCAACTTTGGATTCAGACACCTGACGAACTTGATCACCATAGAGCTGGGCTTCCGCAATAATTTGCCAATGTTCCGAACGAGATAAACAACCCTGCTGAATTGGGAAAACCGCCAAAACCAACGAAGAAGTACAGTCTTTAAATGCTTGCCAATTAGCAACCTGCTCATATTCAAGTTGTGCATCATGCAACCATTCAACAATCTGTTCTTTTCGACCTGCTGATTCGGCGGCAATCAAAGTTTTGACTGGTTCTTTAATCAGCCAGTCTTTCAAACGATGCATAGGTTGTTGATTTTTATGATCCAGACTGACATCTGCAATGGCAGAAAAATCTAATTGGGTGCAGGGTAGCTTTGATTTAGTCTGGTTTTCCCATAAGCATAAACGCCTGAAATTTTTCAGCGTATGATTAATCTCATCAGGCGCTATATAAAGGGCAGATGGTTTCACAGGAGGCCGTAATACCGAGACTTGCCTTTGTTTATAACGATGGGTTATTTCAGACCAGTCCTGATTTAAATCCTCCTGCCAATTATTAAGCTCGACTATGATAGTTGAATCGGGTAAATAATCGAAAAGCGACTCTAATTTATCGTGAAAAAAGGGTAGGTAGTATTCAATGCCCGGAGGAACATTACCCTCGGTGATCTGTTGATAAACACAAGCAGGATCACGACTAATATCAAACTCACTGCGCCATGAACCTCTAAACTTGGCAATTGCTTCATCACTCATAGAAAACTCATGAGCAGGCAATAACCTAACTTCCCTTAAGGATTGATCGGATTTTTGTGTATCCACATCAAAAGAGCGGATAGTTTCAAGCTCATTATCAAAAAAATCTAATCGTATAGGGTTATCACAACCTGAAGGAAATAAATCTAAAATAGAACCACGAACCGCAAACTCACCATGTTCATAAACCTGAGTAACAGAACGATAACCTGCTTGAGCCAGTCTTTGAGAAAACTGATGTAAATCTAACTCCTGGCCACAGGTTAAAAGTAGGCTGTGGCTATTAATAAACTGCTTCGGTGCAAGTTTTTGAATTAATGTTGAGGTTGGCACCAAAATAATGCCAGTTTGCAGAGTTTGAAATGTATGTAGCGTTTCAATTCTTTCAGAAACAATATCCTGATGAGGGGAAAAACTATCATAGGGGAGTGTTTCCCAGTCTGGCAGAATAATAATATCTGTAGGACTATCTACTTCTTCCTGTTGGCTTAATTCAAAGTTACCAGTCTGATCAGCACTTTGCCCAAGGAAAAAAACAATCTCCTGCTTCAGACGAACAGCAGTGGTATTGTCTTTGACCAGACACAATAATGGCGCATCTGCAGTTCGAGAAAGGCGAGCAATTTCAAGTGCTAACCCAGCCCCTAATGCGGAAGAATAAAGACGTTTCTCAGCAATTTTTTTAGGTATTTCTAACACGTTAATAACTATTATAAATAGAACCTGATGTGAAAAGTGGCAAGATTATACAAGAAAAACGCATTAAATACATGAAATTGCATTTTCAGGTATCACGGGTATATAGGCGCTAATAGTGTTTGCCAGTCTGGTTTTTCTGTTACTGGATGGATTTCATTGTTTTTATAAAGTTCTTCAGCAAGTTGTACTTTTTGCTGCTGCATCTTGTAGATCCTTTCTTCAACGGTTCCTTTGGTGATTAATTTATAAACAAAAACTGGTTTATCCTGTCCAATTCTATGGGCACGATCACTGGCCTGGTTTTCAGCAGCGGGATTCCACCATGGATCAAAATGAATCACAGTATCCGCCTGAGTTAAATTAAGTCCCGCACCACCAGCTTTCAAACTGATTAAAAATACCGGAATCAAACCTTGTTGGAAACGGCTAACTAACTCAGTTCGATTTGTGGTTTTTCCAGTAAGTGATAGATAGTCTATAGATAATTCGTCTAATAAGTTTTCAATAATTGTTAACATCGAAGTAAAAGATGAAAAGATCAGGATCTTACGTCCATTTTCTATCATTTCCGGTAGGGTGGTTTTTAGCCAGGATAATTTGGCGGATCCGGTGTTTTCAATATTAGAAAAAACACTTTCATTTATTTTTGGAGTATTTTTCACTTGTTGTTCAGGTTCATGTTGTTCATGTTCTGTATAATGAGTAACCGAGTCAAGCTTAGAGTTAACAACAGAAAATAGCTCACCTTGTTGAGGGTTTGTTTTAGACTCAGTTACAGGAACTTGTTTGAATGGAAACGGACGACTTTTTAACGAGTCAGTCTTCAATAACTCAGTTTTCAGTAAAAGTTTGGGAGCACAGCAAATTTGGCGTAAGCGAAGTATGGCGTTACCTATGAGCAACTGATTTCGACCGGCTCCCGAGTTAGCTACGGCTTTTTGTACTTCTTCAACCATACTTAAACGGATTGTTTCATACAGATCAGCCTGGGAGCTTTCAAGATCTATAAACTCATCAAAAATCGTCTTCGCAGGCAGATCAGCTGCAACTTTAACTTTAGTCCGACGCAACATAAATGGTGCTATACGTTCAGCCAATTGCATTTGACGTGAATGATCCTGTTCTTTTTCAATGGGAATACGAAATAAACGCTTGAACTGAGCTTCGTCACCTAAAAATCCTGGCATCAAAAAATGAAATAACGACCACAACTCACCTAAATGATTTTCAAGGGGAGTTCCTGTGAGGCAAAGACGATGTTTTGACTGTAGGCTAAATGCAAGTTTACTGACTTTGCTTCGTGAATTTTTTATGGCTTGTGCTTCATCCAGAATCAATAAATGGATATTCTGTTGATTGAGTAATTCAGCGTCTCGCAGTAACAGACCATAACTGGTAATAATTAAATCGGCTCTTGCTAACAATCCCTGTGATAAGTGACGTTTGCTTCCTGCCCAATACAGTAAATTTAATTCTGGCGCAAATCGAGAGGCTTCAGCGAACCAGTTACCAAGCAGGCTGGTAGGTGCCACGACCATACAGGGTCCGTCCATACGTCCATTATTTTTTTCAACTTGAATATGTGCGAGTGTCTGTAAGGTTTTACCCAAACCCATATCATCTGCCAAAATACCAGAAAGGCTTTCGCGAGCTAAAAACTGCAACCAATTTAAACCCTGTGATTGATAATCTCTGAGGGTTGCTTTTACATTATCGGGAACAGTAACCTCAATAATGCCTTTCCCTTGTGACAGCGACTCAGCTTTTTGTTTTAACCACTCAGTACCCTGCCAATCTAATTCACTTCCTGTTTGCTTTTGCAAATTAAACAGACGGGAAAACTGACTAACTGGCAGGCGAAGTTTTTGGCTATCAGTAAGTGGTTTAGTTTCATAGAGTTCAAGCAACGAATTAACAATGTTTTTAACACGTTTATAAGAAACTTCTACACGAATACCATCCTCCAGAGTCAAATAAAGCGGTTGAGGTTGTTGGGGATCGGTTTGAGCATTAAAATGCCATAAACCTTGTTTTAAGGCCTTGATAATAAAAGGCATGATGTTGACAGAATGGCCATCAACTATTATACCCACCTCTAAATCAAACCAATTATTTCGGAACTGATTATTACCTGATTCAGCACTTATCTTTGACGATTCAAGAGCCATCGATATTGAGCTGTACCATCGATCTACCTGTTTTAGATTGAGTCGATAAGAATTTTCAAAGGAAACTAACCAACCCTCAGAGCTCAAGCCCCTGAATAATGGCAACCAACGTTCAAGTTCATCAGAAATATAACGAGTGCCAATTTCAAAATTCTGGCTAACAGGCTGCTCAAAACTTGCCATTACACTGGGTAAACTATCGAGCTGATGAACTCTACCAGCCATTGCTTCGAGTAGCTCCTGATACTCCACAGAAAGATTTTTTTTAGTTGAGGTATTGTTTGTGTGACCTATTAAATTTCCAAGGGTTATTTCAGTTTTTTGAGAATTTTGATTACTGATGAAACTAATTTTTGCAATGTCAATTTCGATAGTTTGCTTGGCCCAGGGCAAATCCACCTGTTCCGTTGAAATTTTAAGACAAGGATGCCACAGGCCAGCTGAACTGACCGCTTGCTCCAGAAATAACTCAACAGCTTCATTTTTAAGTGGTGTTACATCTATTAACTGATCTGTAGTTGGAGTAAGAAATAGTTGTTCTCCGATATTCCAACAATCCTTGTCCAATGTTGTCTGCTTAGAAAAAATTAAAGGATGGCGAAGACAAGATCTCCAGAAACATCGACCAGATAAAACCATGTTTTTTAATAAAAGGCGAGTGGGTAAATGCTTTGGAGTAGCTTGAGTTAGCGGGGGTTGAGTTAAAGAGCACTGAGATAGCTGCGTTTGGGACAAGCCTTCCTGAAAAAGAATAAGTTCATTATTTGAAATTGATAAATCAGGCAGCATAAATTTTAAAGTATTCATTTGATAAATAATTTGTTGATCGGTCAGGCTGACAAATTTAGACAATTTACCTTTTTTTACCACATCGAGATTTAAAGTGGCTTTTTTTTGATATTCATTCTGTTGTGTTAAATAGGCTTTGTGTACAGATACACGGATCTCGCTGTCTTCGCTATTCTCTTGACCATCCGCTTGATCATCCAATATGTAAATAACCCTATGTCGAGCCATATTGGGAAAAGGATCAAATGATTGATGCGCTAACCAATGGGTTAAATAATGCCATTCACTTTGATAGAGAACTGTTTGCTTAAGTGGCTGTGGTAAGCAGTCAAGTTGTGCTTTTGCCGCAATAGCCAGCGCCGCGACATGAGCGCATGATGAAGTCTCATTGAACTGTTCACAATCACAATGGTTGATATTAAATTCAGCTTTTACAGGCCACATGCAGAGAGTTTTTATTAATTTTCCCTGATGCAAAAAAACACCTTTAACTTGCTTGTCATCTTTTTGATAGTGCCAGTCCATGAGCAATTCATCTAACAACAACTTCATACCTTGATAAAGTTGTGGTAGTTCAAAAAACTGTGTCAGGTGATTGGTAGGGCCTTTGTAGGCCAGTGGTTTTGTTAACAAATGGGATCCTGAGAGATATAGCAAAAAACTTAACGGTAAATGGTATCAAAATGGGGGGGTAATAGATATGGTTTATGTTGGGGCTAATTCAGTGAAGAAGGAAAGTTAAAGCAAATCAGAGAAGCACTGGACGTACCAGTTAAAACTATCGAAGTCAAAGAGAATAATAAAAAATAACAGAAGGATCGTCGCCGTTAGGAAAAATATAAAAAAGGACATATATGCCCTGTAAATCAGTGCATATATGTCCTGTAAGTCAGAGTAAGTCACCTCTGTAGTCACCTTTCAAGAGTGATTCTAGAGGAGTATTTCCTCAGGGGCAGTGAACCTGGATATTGCGTGCCTTGGCGTCGTAGCGGCTTGTCAACAGCACATTTATTTTTACCATGTACACGAGAAATTACTTTAACTTTAAACGTTCCACTTCGAGGTGCTATTGCTCCGCAGGCTGTTTGTCGGATCTTAGTGGCAAGTTGTCCAATGTGATAGCCACGAATGTTTCTATAAGTCGAACAATAATAAGGCGCTTTATTATTAGTATAAGTTGTTAGAAAATCATTATTATAATGAAACTCCATACAAACTAAAGCTGCGGCTTGAGCGCGTTCACGACAACGGTTTGGCACTGTCTTACCGCAACGACCTTTAGCTGTAAAAGAAGACATTTCCTTTTTCGCAATCGGCCCCCCATGTTGTTGATTTGCGTGATGAATGTGAAGCATATATTTTGCAGTACAACTACGTGTTGTTTTAGCTGAAAAAGCAGGTGCCTGAAAAAATAAAATTACGAAAAATAAAGTATATGAAAGTAAGCGGTTCATGAGAACTCTCCTTGTTTAACAAAACTATGCTTCATGTAGCACAAATTATTTTTAGGTTAAATGACACAGTTTAATTCTTCTATAAGTGATTATAGAGCTAAAAAATTTCTGGAATAAGCACAAAATTATAACCAAAATCACCTGTTCATTACATACCTCTGATCTTTGTCGTTAATGTATGAATATTGGTCGTTTTTGTACTATTTTGAACCGTTTTTCTATTTTATTCTTATTGTGTGCTGCCGATTTGTACAGACAAGTAGCCGTACCAAATAATAAAAACAACTTAGAGAGAAACAGATGAATATTAAAATAAAAACTATAGCTTCTTCGATAATATTGGCACTAGGTGCAACTACAGCTCAAGCTGGAAGTCCAAATGCTAAATTTGACGTTATCGTTAAGTTAAATTCAGATCTGGCAATAGCCGGTCATGTATCTAATCAGAATAACGCAAAGAATATTGCTGCTGGCATGGGGGTTGGCGCTGTTAAGTACTCTTATGGTTCTGCTTTTTTCGGTTTCGCTGCGTCGGTAACTGAAGGTCGTTTGAACGCATTACGCAATAATCCAAACGTGGCCTCTGTTGAGTTTGATGGCGAAAAAATGATTAATATGGGGCCTCCTGGTGGTGGTGGCGGACCAGTGCCTCAAACTACACCTTGGGGGATAGCTCGCGTAGGCGCTAATGTTAACGGTAATGAAGGTGCGGGTGTACATGTTTATGTTTTGGACACTGGATTTGATTCTGATCATCTTGACTTGGCTGCTAATATTGGTAACAGCATGGCTTTTGAAAGATGTAAAGGTGGTAGCTGTAACTTTGACTGGGATGATGATCATGGTCATGGTACCCATGTTGGTGGCACTGTCGGTGCACTCGACAATGATATTGACGTTGTAGGGGTAGCAGCTCAAGTAACCTTACATGCTGGCAAAATCTGTACTAGCCGTGGCTCATGCCCTAACTCAAGTACTATAGCTGCTTTAGACTGGGTTACTTCTGAAATAACCGCTCGTGGTGAAGCTGCTGTTGTAAATATGTCTATTGGTGGTGCTGGAAATGTAACCGCTTCATGTTCTAACAGTGGTTTTATTGGTAATGATTCTTACCATGAAGCACTTTGTAATGCCCGTAATGCTGGTGCGGTTGTAGTTGTTGCTGCAGGTAATGATAGCGATAACGCGGCTAATTACACACCAGCTGGTTATGCAGACACGGTTATTACTGTTAGCTCTGCTAAACAGGGCGATGATTGGAATAGTTTTTCTAACTGGGGCAACCAGAGCGCTAGCTGGACAAGCAACAACTCTGCTCCTGTGGCTATTGCTGCGCCAGGTGGTAGTATTCTATCATTACGCAAAGGCGGTGGAACTACGACTATGAGTGGTACATCTATGGCATCTCCACATGTTGCCGGTGCGGCGGCTCTTTATCTCGCCTCTAATCCACAGCCAGCTGATGGTAATGCTTTTTTGAATACCCGTGCTGGTTTATTGCAAGCGGCTGAAAGTACTGCTAGCTTCAGCAATACAAGTGGCGACCCCCATTCGGAAGATTTCCTGGATGCGAGTAGCTTGTAAGATTTAGTTAATAAGTCTAACTGGAAGTCTCTGATCTGAAAGGATCAGAGACTTTTTTTGTGAGAGTTAAACCAAAGCTCCCATAAATAATTTGCTTTTATATTAATCTGAGCTCAGGTTATATTACCAGATATGGATTATTTAGCAGAGGTAAAACACTAGCTGATAGTTCTTACTTCTTCAAATTCAACAGTGGCACCTTCAATCGTATGCTTTATTCCCGCATTATCCAGATACCAGAAACTTGCTGAACCTGATCTGAAATCACTTGATAGCAACAAATTCCCACCAATATTCTCCAATAATACAGGGCCTACTCCTGAACCTGGTGGCAATGTACTAACTGGAAAACCTTTTAGATTCATCATGATTCGAGAGCCTCCTTCGAAGGCTAAGTAACCATAATCACCATTAAGTCTGGCTCTTATATCCAGTGGGGGATTGGTGGTTTGTGTTATCTGTCCAAATCCAGTGACTCTTTGGTCAGGTGTGGATACTAATAATTGAGTCCTAAGTAGTGGGGCTCCGGGTACACCCGTTGTTATTCGATAGTTCACGGGGAACAATCCAATTTCTGCATGCCCGCTTTTAACCTGTTCAATCGACATAATATCTTCTCCTTAGAATTAAAGTCCAAAATGAATAGTTTAGTGAGTTTAACTCACCTATTAAACCTAGACCTCAAATAAACATTTAGCAAAAATTCTTTAAGACTGATGAGGCATAAAAAAACTATCTATATAGCCAGCAATCAATCAGCAGAAAAAAACAGGAGTATATATTGATATATAAAAATGTTCTTAAAAAGGTGTTTTTATTTAGGATTGATTTAATGATTTTTAATAGTGTTTATATAACTGCAGAAAATACTACAGAGGAAACTGGTTAAACTCAAAGCCTTTGCAAGTCTGAATTCTGGGACCCAGGGTTGTTTAGAAGTTACATGGATGGAAGAAGAATAAGCGAGTGAACCAAAAATGAGATGTCTTAACTCTGATAATTTTTTATTTTTAGAACAATATTTGCTGCTATAGATTGAATTGTCAGGATGATAAAAACAGGAGTGTTGTTTTCTCGTAAAGTTGTATTTGTGTGTACATCGCATTTAAATAAAGTATGTGAATTAAATTATTTTGTCAAAATAAGGCGAGGGTATCCTGCATATTTGTGATTGGGCCGTTTGTCCCAAGTGTGGGAGAATTGAAAGGTGTCGGATGCCGTTGGACTGTAGCACACTCAAGTGTCATTGGGTTCGGCAAAATTAGTAAAGTAGAAATTAATGATGAAAAAAACAGGCCTTGCACCAGCTTTTTCTTCGCTACACAGGCAAAGAATGGGGTGAAATTGAGAAATGTTATTTAGATGATGTAGATGTGTGGAAAATTGAGTTAGAAGAGGAAAGAACAACTGCAAAATCTCATCAAATTAAATTTCCATCAAAGAAAATGAATATTTCATCCTAATTTTGAAGGATGATTATATGAAAAAGGGTATGGGGTAGATAAGGATCTGAATAAAGTATTAGAATATTATCAGCAAGCAGCAAGCAGCAGCAGCAGCAGCAGCAGAAGGTGGTAGTAGTTTAGCTAAAAACTCATTGGGCATATTTTTACTTGAGGGCACTGTAGAGAAAAAAGATTACAAAAAGGCAATTTTCTTGAATCATCTTTTTCGAGATACACTTTTATTTGGGCAATCACTCCCTGTTTGGCATGTAGTCTGGTTATCTCATTGGCTAATAACAGTGCTTTTGAGTTAGATCCACCCACTATTTTTGGGGCAGCTAGATAAAACCCCATCAATCCCTGCTTGTATTCTATGTTGTTTGGCTGGAGACGAACGGCTTCCTTAAAACTGGTTAAAGACTTTTTAGCGTAACTTGCAGAATGGAATACATTGCCTTGTATAGCTAATGCCGCATAGATCCTGCCATGAGCGAATTGTATTTCAGGGTTTTCCGGGCTGAGTTTTATGGCCTGTGTAATGAACTTCTTTGCTTGATTAAGCTGATGATTATTCAATGCTTCTAAGCTCAGTTTTAATGATGAGATAGATTGGTGCTGATTGGCGAGTAAATTACTCTGATTTATAGACTGTTCGAGAATTAAAGTTTGTTCCTGACTGGAGGTTAGTGAACTAAAAACCGCAACCAATAAGAAAAAGCTTAGTCTGGAATATGTAAATGAGTGCCGTATATAACGCATTGTTTTCCTTGATAAATAATATATTAACATCACATTTATCATTATTTCAAGTCTTAATCAATAAGCAAAACAGGTTTAGCTTGCATAAAGTTCTTATCTTAGTTTGTACAAAGTCCTTATTAATGGAGCAAAAAATAGACTTTTAAACAAATTATGGGCTATGTTTAAAATGCTCAATGGATAATTATCATGCTTAAAAGATATTGTCTTGCCATTGTTTAAGGATTTATTTAGCTAATGCCACCTTCTATTACTACAGTCAAACAGCGACAAGCAGTACGAATGCGAAGTTATCGTATGGCAGCTCTTGCCTCTGGTTCATTAGCCAGTCTTTTATTGGTTTTCTATCTTGTCGGTATTTTATCTCTTCAAGCTTTCCTGGTTGCTTTTACTACAATACTTATAGCTGCAGTTATCTTTTATGGGTTACTTCTTACGGGAATAAATCGGAAATTTGCGGATCCGAGTTTAACATTTCCTCAAATGTTATTGGCTACATTAATTGTTTTGTATGTCATGTATGAAGTTAACGGGCAAGCATATACACTTGGACTATTCTATCCTGTTATTTTTTTATTTGGTACATTCAGGTTACGCGCATCTTACCTTGTTTTACTTTCAATTTTTGTATCATTATCGTTTGGATTAGTTGTTTTTTTAAAATGGCAGTCTGGTATCGATACAAGAGAGCCTGCTTATATCATTTTAAACTGGTTCATTTTAACAATAGTACTGTTTTTTTTCTCATTCGTGGGTGGTTATACCCGTTTTCTTCGTCAAGACAGGTATGAAGCAGAAAATCGATTGAAAGATGCATTGGAACAAGAACAAGAGGCAAAGCAAGTAGCCGAGAAAGCGAATCAGGTGAAGTCAGAATTTTTAGCTAACATGAGTCATGAAATAAGAACTCCCATGAGTGCAGTGATAGGTTTTAGTCATTTGGTTCTACATACCAAATTAACCGAACAGCAGCGTGACTACCTGATTAAAATTGATCGCTCTGCCCATTCATTACTTGATATTATCAATCAGATCCTTGATTTTTCGAAAATTGAAGCTGAAAAATTAGAACTTGAAAATAAGCCATTTTTTCTTGATACAGTCATGGAACAAGTTTCAGATGTTACTACCCCAAGGGCTGAAAAGAAGGAACTAGAGTTAATTTTTGATCATTTATCAGACATTCAGTTTCGATTACAAGGTGATCAACTTAGGCTAAGGCAAATATTAATCAATTTGGTTACCAATGCCATTAAATTTTCAGATAGGGGGAATGTTATAGTCAGTGTTGAAGAACAGGAGCGAGTAGAGAACATAATTACTCTTAAGTTTAGTGTTTCTGATCAGGGTATAGGTTTAACCGATGAGCAGTGTTCACGACTATTTAAGTCCTTTTCACAGGCTGATACTTCATCAACCCGGAAATTTGGAGGAACAGGTTTGGGACTAGTCATCTGTCAACGTTTGTCACAATTAATGGGGGGCGAAATAGGTTTAGAAAGCCGGGAAGGTGAGGGTAGTGTTTTCTGGTTCACTGTACGCCTGGGCTTCGATGAAAATATTATTCAGGCGAAGCAGGAGCAATTGGATCTACTAAAAGATTTAAGAGTTTTAGCTGTAGAAGATAATCCAATTGCTCAAAGTACACTGGTTGATGTGCTTGATAGCTTTAATATTCACTCTGTTATTGCCAGCTCAGGAGAGGAAGCGTTGGAAACTGCTAGAAAATACAGACATGAACCTTTCGATTTGGTGCTAATGGATTATAAACTTCCTGGTATAAATGGTTTGGACACCATTGTTAAAATAAAAGAAATTTTTCAAAATATTTCACCCTCTTTCGTAATGATTAGTGCATATTCCAGAGAAGAAATGATTGATTCTGAAAGTGAGGTTTTATTTGATGGTTTTATAGATAAACCTGTCACGCCTGTTGAACTTCTTAATGCTATGGTGAACGTTCTATCTAGAATGGGGGAAAGAGAAAATGATTATATTGATGAAATCCGTTCTATTTCTTCTGGAAATAATCTTGAGAAAGTATCGGGTAAGAGAGTTTTATTAGTTGAAGATAATGAAGTTAACCAGCAAGTAGCAGCTGAACTTCTCAATAAAGTAGGTGTAGTAGTTACCATTGCCAATAATGGATTAGATGCTGTAAATCTGGTAGAAAATTCCTTACTTTTACCTTTCGATCTGATTTTCATGGATATTCAAATGCCTGTAATGGATGGTTATGAATCGACAGCGATTATCAAAAAACTAACTAAATATAAAGATATTCCAATTGTAGCGATGACTGCTCATGCTATGACAGGAGACAGTAAAGCTTGTTTTGCTGCCGGTATGGATGATTACATGGTAAAGCCTATTAATGTGACAAAATTGTATGATATGTTAAGCAAGTGGTTAGGAGGAGCTGCCAGTTATGACAAAGTTAGTGATTTTACACAAGAGCAACACGTAAATGTACATTCTACAACATCGACCAGGTTTGAATATAAAAAGGCTTTGCTCAGGTTAGGTGATTGTAAAGATGTTTATGATGAAATTTTAAAAACCTATTATTCGAAATATTTCGAAGATGTTTTGCTCATCAAAGATTATCTGGACAAAAAACAGTTTGAAGAACTTAGAAGATTTGCCCACTCCTTAAAATCCGCATCAGCCATAGTAGGAGATACAGTTGTCAGTAAAGTGGCTACTAAACTTGAATCGGCCTCTTTAAACCAGCAAGATTTGTTGCTGGGAGACATCGCAACTGAGTTACATAATGAGTTGACGACTTCACTTGATGAGATCAAGAATGTACATTTCATGAAATCTCAATAGTTTAGACGACTTTATCTGGTTATTTAGTTGAAACTTGGTTGGAAATTACATAACGATTAAATAAGTGGAAATTACATAGTCAGTTTAAGTGTTAACTATTGTAAGTATGGAGATATTTTTGTTGAACTTTTCAGGTTTTTCTGTATCCTGACAGGGTAAATAAAAAACAGGTGAAGGCGTGTATCCCGTTAAAAATAAGCTTCTTATGGTTCTGTTATTATTGGTCTTTGTTGGCCAGGTAGCTGCGTCGACAACCATTTCCTGCTTAACAGATCCACAACAACAATCGATTGAAATCGATCATTCTACCCATGTAATGAGTAATCATGCCAATGAATCCAGTTCAAGCTCAGCTCTGCTTGAAACCCCTTTTGAAGATTGTTGTGCAGAAAATCCAGACTGTTCCATGAGTGGATGTCTGTTATTTGCATTGCCAACTTTTTTGAAAAGCTCAGAAGTTGTTTTTTCTACTCAGAACTTCGAACTCCCCATCAATCTGGCTCTTAGCCAATCTTTAACTTATCTATATCGTCCCCCAATCCTGAGTTAATGCAAGATAGATCCGTCTAATTTCCGACGGAAATATTGCTATCTAATTGTATTGCAAGGGAGAATTTTCTCTCAAAGTTAAAATATGCCCGTTATCATCCATAATGCCTGATTTCAGTTAAGGATTGTTTCCCTGAGGGGGATAGATATGTTTTTGATCTATATAGATGCAGATCTCAATTCTGCAAAGGAGCAGCTTTGATGCGTGATCTTACTAAATTAAAACTCGTGCTTATTAAGTTAAAATTTGTATTACTTCCTCTGAGTTTTTTATTCAGTTCAATGTTAGCCAGCGCAAGTGAGCCATCGGCAGATCCAGGGTTGACCTTGACGCTTGAAGAGGCCGTAGATGTGGCTCAGAAGAATGATCCCTGGTTGATTGGAAATAAAAGTTCTCAGGATGCGATTGAGTCTATGAGTATTGCTGCTGGAACTTTACCAGATCCTAAAATGTCAATTGGTGTCGCTAATATAGCTGCTGATAGCTTTGATTTTAGTCAGGAAGCCATGACCCTGTTTAAAGTAGGTGTATCACAGATGTTCCCTCGTGGGGATAGCCTCAAACTCAGAAAACAACAGTTACAGCTGATGGGAAGTCAATATCCATATCAACGTGAGGATCGTAAAGCTAAAGTGGTAGTAACTGCAGCGAAGCTTTGGTTAGATGCTTACAAAGCACAAGAAAGTATTGCTTTGATTGAAAAAAATCGTGCCCTATTCGAACAATTGGTCGATGTTGCTCAAGCGAGTTATTCGTCTGCAGTGGGTAAAACCAGGCAACAGGACATTATACGTGCTCAGCTTGAACTAACCCGACTTGATGATCGTTTGACCCTGTTGAAGCAAAAACTTGATATGTCACAACAACAGCTTTCCGAGTGGCTGAGTACGTATTCAGGGGGACGTTTTTCTACTAAAGCTACTGGCAATTTTTTAAAGGGTTCGAGTTATATTTTTGCAAGAAATTTACCTGATATTAGCATGTTACGAGAAACGCTTTTCATTGCAGCGACAGAGGTGGATCCACAGGAGTTATTTCAATATTTTTCACGTCATCCTGCGATTAATGCGCTTGAACAAAAAATTGAATCAAGTAAAAAGGGTATCGATTTAGCGAAACAAAAATACAAACCTGAATGGGGCGTTAGCGCGGGTTATGGTTTTCGAGATGATACTCCGACAGGCATTGACAGATCCGATTTATTCTCCGTTGGTGTGAGTTTTGATATTCCTCTTTTTACGAGTAATCGCCAGGATAAACAAGTTCAATCTGCCATATACAAAACGGCCTCAGTCAAAACGGAAAAATTGCTATTGATTCGTAAATTAATTGCCTCGTTTGAAACCAATCGTTCCCACTTATTTCGTTTAAATGAGCGTCAAAAACTTTTTCAGGAAAGATTGCTGCCGCAAATGCATGAACAAGCCGAAGCATCCCTCACAGCTTATACCAATGATGATGGTGATTTTTCTGAAGTGGTACGTGCTCGTATTGCCGAGTTGAATGCATCTATTGACGCTTTAAGTATCAATGTCGAAAGACAAAAAACCATCACTCAACTCAATTATTTTTTTATGAAAAGCGCAGATGACATCATTAAAACCCATTACAGCGCTGGAGATTTATAATGAATAAAAATACTAAGACTATTGGCCTACTGGTTATAGGGGCTATTTTAGGCTCTGCTTTTACCTTGGGTGCGTACTCCATTTTTGTTCAATCTTCCGATGGGCCACAGGGAGAAAATCTTGATAGCAGTGCAAAGAAACCGCTTTATTGGGTTGCTCCCATGGATGTAAACTATAAACGCGATAAGCCTGGAAAATCTCCTATGGGGATGGACTTGATTCCGGTCTACGCAGATGGTGGTGCAGATGCAGATAATGTTGCTGGAACCATCAAGATTTCTCCAGAAGTGGTTAACAACCTTGGTGTGAGAACCGAGACAGTTGAACGTCAATCATTATCTTCGAAAATACAGACTGTCGGTTATGTTAAATACGATGAGGATCAACTTGTACATATTCATCCCAGAGTGGAGGGCTGGATTGAAAAATTATATGTAAAAGCTTCTGGCGATCCCGTAGAAAAAGGACAACCACTTTACGACATATATTCCCCCGAACTAGTGAATGCCCAGGAAGAAATGGTACTTGCCCTTGATAGAAAAAATAAGCGTTTGCTTCAGGCTGCTGAAAACAGACTCGAAGCGTTACAACTACCTGTGGATGCGATCAAAAGATTAAGACAAACCCGAAAAATAAAGCAAACAGTCACTTTTTATGCCCCGCAAAGTGGCGTGGTTGATAATCTTAATATTCGTCAGGGTATGTACACTAAACCTGGTAAAACTATAATGTCTATCAGTGCATTAGATCAGGTTTGGGTAGAAGCCGAAGTTTTTGAACGACAGGCTTCAGAAGTTGAGGTTGGTGTTCCAGTGACTATGTCTCTTGACTATTTGCCCGGTAAAGAATGGTTGGGAAAGGTGGATTATGTTTACCCAACACTCGATATTAAAACACGCACGGTAAAAGTCAGATTACGCTTTGAAAATAAAAATGAAGAGTTAAAGCCCAATATGTTTGCTCAGGTGGTCATTCACACCAAAAACTCCGAGGATGTTTTACTTGTTCCTCGAGAATCGGTTATTCGTACAGGTAATGTCAACCGCGTGGTGCTTGCACTTGGCGATGGACGTTTTAGATCTATCAATGTGAAGGTTGGACGATATAATGAGCAGTTTGCTGAAATTCTGGCTGGCTTAAAAGAAGGGGAAACTGTGGTTACTTCAGCACAGTTTCTGCTTGACTCCGAATCTAGTAAAACCTCTGATTTTAAACGCATGAGTCCTGAAAGCATGAATCATGAAAGCATGAATCATGAAGGTATGGATCAAGAAAAGATGGATGACAAAGCTTCAGATAAAAACCAACCAGAGACTATGAACCATGAAAATATGGATCATGGCGATCACAAACAATAGAGGATACAAACATGATTGAATCTATTATACGTTGGTCGGTTAGCAATCGTCTTTTCGTTTTACTGGCTACATTTTTTCTGGTGGCCATAGGGCTGTTCGCGATAAAAAACACCCCTGTAGATGCCTTACCTGACTTATCTGATGTCCAGGTAATTATTAAAACGACCTATCCTGGTCAAGCCCCCCAGGTGGTTCAAGATCAGGTAACTTATCCTCTAACCACAGCGATGTTATCAGTACCCGGTGCCGTAACCGTAAGAGGTTATTCATTTTTCGGCGATTCTTATGTCTATGTTATCTTCGATGAAAAAACCGATCTGTATTGGGCCAGAAGCCGCGTATTAGAATATCTGAGTCAGGTAGCTCCCTCATTACCAGCCAATGCAAAACCCCAATTAGGTCCAGATGCTACAGGCGTTGGCTGGATATATCTGTATGCTTTAGTAGACAAAACCGGGCAACATGATATTAGCCAACTGCGCAGTTTTCAGGATTGGTTTTTGAAGTTTGAGTTGCAAACGGTTCAAGGTGTATCAGAGGTGACATCGCTTGGCGGTATGGTTAAACAGTATCAGGTTAAAGTTAATCCAGATAAGTTAAGAGCATTCGGCATACCACTTTCACATATTCAAACCGCGATCAAACGAGGTAATCAGGAAATTGGCGCATCAGTTGTAGAAATGGCGGAAGCTGAATACATGGTACGAGCAAGTGGTTACATAGAAAATGAGCAGGATCTCTCAAACATTCCTTTGGGGGTTAACCAAAATGGTACGCCTTTATTGCTTAAAGATGTAGCCGAGATTGGCATAGGACCGCAAATGCGTCGTGGTATTGCCGAACTCAATGGTGAAGGCGAAACCGTTGGTGGCATTGTTGTCATGCGCTTTGGTGAAAATGCACAAAAAACGATTGATGGTGTTAAAGCCAAATTAGAGGAACTGAAAAAAGGGTTACCTGAAGGCATCGAAGTTGTCACTGTGTATGATCGATCTGGCCTCATCGAACGTGCGGTTAACAATTTAGGCTATAAGTTGCTGGAAGAATTTGGCGTGGTTGCTCTGGTGTGTATCTTATTTTTATTTCACGTTCGCTCATCGTTAGTGGCAATATTTAGTTTGCCCGTGGGTATTTTAACCGCCTTTGTCATTATGTACTGGCAAGGACTGAATGCTAACATTATGTCTCTTGGAGGGATTGCGATTGCAATCGGTGCCATGATAGATGGTGCTATTGTTATGATTGAAAACATGCATAAACACATGGAGCGCACACCCTTGACTAAAGAAAACCGTTGGCAAATTGTGGCTCAATCTGCGACTGAGGTGGGGCCTGCACTCTTTTTTAGTTTGCTGATCATCACTGTTAGTTTTGTCCCGGTCTTTACCCTGGAAGCGCAAGAAGGACGTATGTTCGCACCTTTGGCATTTACCAAAACCTATGCAATGGGAGCTTCAGCGTTTCTTGCTATTACTCTGGTGCCAGTTCTGATGGGGTACTTTATTCGGGGTAAAGTTTTGCCTGAGCATAAAAATCCAATTAATCGGGTGTTAACTGCGGCTTATCTTCCTGTATTAAAAAATGTTTTGAAATTTCCCAAAACAACTTTGTTTATGTCACTTGTTGTGCTTGCCATTGGGATCTGGCCTCTGGATAAAATAGGCAGTGAGTTTATCCCACCTCTGGATGAGGGAGATCTGATGTATATGCCTACCACTTACCCCGGGATCTCCATCGGTAAAGCAAGAGAATTGCTACAACAGACGGACAAGCTGATCTACACTGTTCCTGAAGTAAAAACTGTTTTTGGTAAAGTTGGACGAGCGGAAACCGCAACTGATCCGGCTCCCTTGACCATGATTGAAACATTTATTCAGCTAAAACCGCGAGAGCAATGGCGTAAAGGTGTGACCACTGAAAGTCTTAAGAAAGAACTAGATCTGTTGGTTAAACTCCCAGGAGTCACCAATGCCTGGGTAATGCCCATTAAAACACGCATTGATATGCTTGCGACTGGTATTAAAACCCCAGTCGGGATCAAAATTGCCGGGCCTGAATTATCAGAGATCCAGGCTATTGGCCAACAACTTGAAGTTATCCTGAAAGATGTGCCGGGAACCGCTTCGGTATATTCTGAAAGAGTAGCTGGTGGCCGTTACATTAAAGTTGATATTAAAAGGGAAAAGGCTGCACGCTATGGACTCAATATTGCCGATGTACAGCAAGTGGTGGCGACCGCGATAGGCGGTATGAATGTGACTGAAACTGTTGAAGGTCTTGAACGATACCCTGTCAATTTGCGCTATCCACAGGATTATCGAAATTCACCGGAGCAATTATCTTTACTGCCCATTGTTACAAAGAGTGGACAGCGAATTTCTTTAGCTGATGTGGCTGAAGTTTATGTTGAAGATGGTCCGCCAGCAATAAAAAGCGAAAACGCTAGACTAAACGGCTGGACGTTTATTGATATCGAAGGTATCGATGTAGGCAGCTATGTGGTACAGGCTCAAAAAGTTGTTAATGAACAACTTCAACTATCAGCAGGCTATTCAATTGCCTGGTCAGGTCAATATGAATATATGCTTCGTGCCAAAGAAAAATTGACCTATGTTGTGCCATTTACTCTGGTCATTATCATTATTTTGCTGTTTATCAACTTTCGCAACTTTGTCGAGGTAGCCATTATTATGGGTACTTTGCCATTGGCAATGGTGGGAAGTATCTGGTTGATGTACTTGCAGGGATTTAATTTCTCTGTTGCCGTAGGCGTTGGATTTATAGCATTAGCAGGTGTAGCGGTTGAGATAGGCGTCATCATGTTGGTCTATCTCAACCAGTCCTATCGCCATATGTTGGATGACTGTGAAAAAAATGTGGTGTCACCCACCAAAGAAATGTTAGCTGATGTTGTATTGCGCGGAGCAGGTATGCGAGTGCGGCCAGTGATGATGACAGCTGCGGCCATTGTGGTTGGATTACTACCGATCTTATACGGAACAGGAACTGGTTCAGAAGTCATGAGCCGCATTGCAGCACCCATGGTAGGTGGCATGATCAGTGCCGTGATCCTTACCCTGATTGTTGTGCCTGCGGTTTATTATCTATGGCGTAAAAACAGCATTGCAACTGATGTTAGTTAACTTAATTGAGGAAATAAAAATGATTGAAATTATTCCAAATTTGCATCCAGTATTTGTACATTTTACTGTTACATTGTTTGTTATTACAGGATTATTACAGTTGATACCTTGGCTATTTAAGGAAAAAGTACAAAATAATGTATTTATTTTTATACAAAAATGGCTGGTGATCCTGGGTTCGTTAGCTGTATTGGTTACAGTGGTAACGGGCGTACAAGCTTATTACAGTGTATCTCACGACACACCATCTCATCTTGCTATGACGGATCATCGTAACTGGGCTTTGATTACAGCAGTTATATTTCTTCTTGGCGCGGCACTCTTTTACTTTATGCCAAAGCTCCGTCAGTCAGTCGCTGGCAGCTGTTTTTTTGTTGCATTTCTTTTAGTGACAGTTACTGCTTTTAAGGGGGGAGAGTTAGTTTACAGACATGGTCTGGGCGTTATGGCATTACCACAGGTAACGGGTGAGGGACATGATCACGACCACGCTGATGGTGGTCATGATCATGGCACCACAGAAAATGTGTCAGCTGAGCCAGTAGTTCAGGGTCATCAAGAAAGCTCTCATGAGCATAGCTCCCATGAACATAGTTCTGATAAAACGAGTGATCACCATCAAACCTCAACATCTCCTTTATTCAACGGTCTTGATAGTGAAGCTGCAAAAGCCGTTATTGCATTTCATACAGCAATCAATAGTGGCAATGCCGAACAAGCCAGACGATTATTGGATGATGCCGTCATCATTTTTGAAGGTGGCGGTGTGGAGCGTTCAGCTGATCAATATGCTAACCACCATATGAAATCAGATATGGCCTTCCTTAATAAAATGAATATCACTTCAGAAGAACATCAGGTGAAAATAATAGGAGAAATGGCCATTTCAATGTCCAGAAGTCAGATCAAGGGTAATTATAAAGATAAAGTTATTGATATAAGCAGCATGGAAACAATGGTTCTTCGAAAAAATAATAATGGTTGGAAAATTATTCATATCCATTGGTCGAATTGATTAAAACTTAAAAATCACGCTTCAAAAATATGGTATCTTTAGTGACAGTTTTTGCAATTCTCTGGCTTACCTGTAGTTTATATATTTTGGAAAATCACATTAGAACAAATAAATTGAAGGATATTTAGATTGTTTGGTACACTCGAAACTCGAAACTCGAAACTCGAAACTCGAAACTCGAAACTCGAAACTCGAAACTCGAAACTCGAAACTCGAAACTCGATAATAAGAGGTTTTTATATGACAACGAATGTTAAATATTTTTTTTATTGTTTAATTATTCTAGTAGGCAGTTTGCTTTCTTTCTCATCATTCGCCCATGGTGTAGATGATAATACCAGACAATTTTTGGTTGGTAACCAGGGTGTTGCATTGATTCCTTTTTTATATATTGGTGCCAAACACATGGTCACAGGTTATGATCACCTTTTGTTTTTGGTTGGTGTTCTATTTTTTCTATATCGTTCAAAAGACGTTTTGATTTATGTAAGTTTTTTTACCTTGGGTCACAGTGTAACTTTGATGTTAGGTGTATGGAATAATATTCAGGTAAATACTTATCTTATTGATGCCATCATCGGTCTTTCTATCGTCTATAAGGGATTTGATAATTTAGGTGGTTTTAAGCAATTCTTTGGAGTTCAACCTGATACTAAAATGGCAGTTCTGGTTTTTGGATTATTTCATGGTTTTGGTTTGGCTACAAAACTCCAGGAATTTGAATTTCCTAAGGATGGTCTCTTACAAAATTTAATTGCTTTTAATGTTGGGGTTGAACTCGGACAATTTTTTGTGCTGATTTTTGTGCTGCTCATAATGAGTTTCTGGCGCCGACATGCTAGTTATTTAAAATTTTCCACCGTTTCAAATACCCTGTTGATGAGTGGTGGTCTTATGTTAACCCTGTTTCAAGTATCCGGATATATTATTAATTAATTAAGAGATAAAAATGAACGAAATTACATTTCCAACACAATCAAAAATAACATTGATCAAAGCGAGTGTGGTTGCAGTTGTATTTGCAACTGTTGTTTTTATAGCCATAATTTTACCCTCTGAATATAACGTAGATCCATCTGGTGTAGGCAAGTTACTGGGATTGACTGCTCTTGCTAATCAAGTACCAGCAGTTGAACAGCAACCATTAGTTAATGAAAACTTATCGACATACCATGAAAACGAAGTGAAAATTGTGGTACCAGCTAATACTGGTGTCGAATACAAATTTAAAATGCAGCAATATGCCAATATAACTTATGAGTGGAACTCTCAAGGGGAGCAGCTTTTCTTTGATTTTCATGGAGAACCAAATGGTGACACTACGGGATATTTTGAGAGCTATACTATCGCCACAACCCATGAGGCAAAAGGCTCAATGACAGTTCCATTTGAAGGTGTTCACGGTTGGTATTGGAAAAACACTGGCGACCAGGACGTTACTGTTATCTTGAAAACTCAGGGTAATTATGAAGTTGTTGGTTTAATTCACTGAATGAAATGACAAGTACATTAACAAAACGTCACTACGATTATTGTGGTGTGTGAAAGAAGAGCTTCCTGTTACAACAGAATTGTCTCTTTCACCAAACAAAGTCTGTAGATTAAAGACCAGAAATGCCTTATGTCTTTTAACGAATGCAGGCACTTTTATATCAATAAATTTCACGGGAAAATAATTGATAAATAGAAAAAAGATTTAATGGAGGATAATATGCCTACGCAAAAGTTTATTGATCCAGTTTGTGAAATGAGTGTTGATATAACCTCTAAATACCATAGCGTTTATAGGGAAAAGGATTACTACTTTTGTAGTCAGTCATGTCAAACTAAATTCGATCTTTTACCATCAGGCTATATTAATTCAGAACAGGGCAACAATTCAGAACAGGACAAGAAGGAGTCTGGTTGTTGTCATGGTTCTGCACAAAAGCTTAATCAAAGTAATATACCTCCCGATCTCGACACTACCTATACCTGCCCAATGCATTTGGATATTAAACAAACAGGCCCGGGAACTTGCCCAAAATGCGGCATGGCGTTGGAAATCCTTGGTATTCCTGAACGTCTAAGTAAAACAGAATATATTTGCCCAATGCATTTGGAGGTGAAGCAGGATGTGCCAGGTAACTGTCCTATTTGTGGAATGGCATTAGAGCCACGAACCCTACAAATAGACGAGGAGGAGCCAGAACTGGACAACATGAGTAAGAGATTCATAAACAGCGCGTTACTCACGACACCGTTATTTTTGTTAGCCATGACTAGCGACATGTTTCCTTCGTTATTACCTCAAACTCTAAGTTTATCTCAAATTCAATGGATTCAATTTTTATTAGCAACGCCTGTTGTGTTATGGGGAGGCCGGCCTTTTTTAGAACGGGGTGTACAGTCGTTGAGAACAAATAATCTCAATATGTTCACTCTAATAGGGTTAGGGATCTCTGTTGCCTGGTTATATAGTGTATTCGCACTATTATTCCCCTACTCATTTCCACCAGAGATGTATTCAGAACAGGGTACAGTACCAGTCTATTTTGAAGCGTCGGCCATGATCACCACATTGGTTTTATTAGGACAGGTTTTAGAGTTAAAAGCTCGATCAAAAACTAATACTGCTATCCAGATGTTGCTTGAATTAGAACCCGATACTGCTACTTTAATTTTAGGTGATGAAACTGAACAGGAAGTCCCTCTTTATCAAATTAAAGTAGGCGATAAATTAAGAGTCAGACCTGGTGAAAAGATACCCGTAGATGGAAAAGTGTTGCAGGGTTCGAGTCGTGTTGATGAATCAATGATAACAGGAGAGCCGATAGCTGTTTCAAAAAAGCAGGGGGATCTGGTAATAAGTGCAACCCTGAATGATTCAGGTGCATTAATTGTTGAAGCAGACAAGGTTGGAGCAGACACACTACTTAAAAAAATTGTTGCATTGGTTGCTGAAGCGCAACGTTCACAAGCTCCAATTCAACAACTGGCAGATAAAGTAGCCAGTTATTTTGTGCCAGTTGTTGTACTGATTGCGGTGCTTACATTTATTATTTGGTTTATTTGGGGACCAACACCTCAATTGGCCAATGCTATGGTCAACTTTGTTGCTGTTTTAGTCATAGCCTGCCCCTGTGCGCTTGGTTTAGCTACACCTATCTCTATCATGGTTGGAACCGGAAGAGGCGCGTTGGATGGGGTACTTATTAAAAATGCTCAAGCACTGGAATCATTGGAGAAAGTTGATACTCTGGTTGTGGATAAAACTGGTACACTCACTCAGGGAAAACCTCAACTTGTTAGTCTAAAGGTTGTTAAAACTCATGGTACAAACTACAACACATTAGATCTAAAACAGCAAATACTAAACTCTGTAGCATCTCTCGAAAAGAATAGTGAACATCCGCTTGCAAAAGCCATTGTGAAAGAAGCTCTAAATCAAAATTTACAATTATCTGAACCCGAACAATTTGGATCTGTTACCGGAAAAGGGGTAGTAGGGATTGTGAATAAGCAACATATTTTACTGGGTAATCTTAGCTTAATGGAACAAAATAATATTGCAGTGGAGTCTCTGCAAGAAGAAATTGAATGGATGAGAGAGCAGGGCGAAACTGTGATCTTTGTTGCTATTGATTCGAAATTGGTGGCAGCACTAGGCATTACCGATCCGATAAAAAAGACCAGTAAAAGTGCCATTGAACAGCTTAAAAGAGCAGGAATTGATATTGTCATGCTCACAGGTGATCATTTTGATACAGCTAATGTGGTGGCCAGGTTATTAAAAGTAGATACTGTCATAGCACAAGTACTTCCGGATCAAAAAGCATCCCATATCAAAAAACTTCAAGAGCAGGGAAAA
Organism: Enterobacterales bacterium; assembly: GCA_041556195.1. Taxonomy (GTDB): domain Bacteria; phylum Pseudomonadota; class Gammaproteobacteria; order Enterobacterales; genus 21-14-all-40-8. The sequence goes on along the minus strand of JBFFIY010000028.1, from coordinate 15,637 downwards.
ATTGTCGCTATGGCAGGAGATGGTATTAATGATGCCCCGGCATTGGCACAGGCACAAGTTGGAATTGCCATGGGTACAGGCACTGATATTGCTATAGAAAGTTCTGATATTACTCTGGTTAAAGGTGACTTGAACGGTATTGTGAAGGCCAAAAAACTCAGTCGAGCTATGATGCGTAATATCCGGCAAAATCTATTCTTTGCCTTTATCTATAACGCTCTTGGTGTGCCTATAGCTGCGGGTATACTTTATCCGTTTTTTGGGATTTTACTTTCTCCTATGATTGCAGCGGCAGCTATGAGCTTTAGTTCTGTTTCCGTGATAACTAATGCGTTACGTTTAAGAAATATAACTTTATAGTTGTAAAATTTAATAATGAATGATTAGGGGTATATATGTATCATCCATACGGTGATTTAATTGATTTAACAATAGATCTACAAAAAAATGGGTATAGTAAATGCTCTTTAGAGGTTAGAGAAAAACATTTTAATCCTCATGGAGTTGTGCATGGTGCAGTACTATATTCCTTAGCCGATACAGGTATGGGGGCTGCTTTGTACCCCGATCTAAATAAAGAACAAATTTGCGCTACAATCGAAATAAAAATCAATTATTTCAAATCAATAGCATCAGGAATAGTTGTTTGTGAGAGCGAAGTTATCAATAGAGGTAAAACTATTGTAAACATTGAATCAAAAATATTTTCTGATGAAAAATTAATTGCAAAAGCTAATGGTAATTATTCAATTTTTGTAAAAAGTTACCCCTAATCAACTATTATTTTCTAATAGTCTATACTGACCAGGTGTTTGATGTGTCAATTTTAAAAACCATCGATAAAAAGATCTGGTTTCACGAAAACCTAATTCAAGGCTGATCTGATTTAAATTTAAAGAGGTGTTTTTGAGAAAATCATAAGCAACTTCTAATCTTATTTTATCAAGAACTGTCTGAAACCCCGTCGATGCAGCTAACAGCCTTCTTTGTATGGTTTTTTTGCTGACTCCTAATAATTTGGCAATTGTATTTAGATGAAAATTTCCTGATTTTAACTGCTGTTTTATAAGCATTTGTATTTGCATAACAATATCTTGCTCGATGGAAAGGTGTTGTAGCTGTAACTTTGCATGGGATTCGAGAGGAGCTAAAAGGAGTTTGTCTCCTTTTGTTAATGGATGCTCAAGCAATTTCCCTTCAAAGAAAATGCTGTTGCTGGATTGGTTGAATAATACTGGACATTTAAATAATTCCTTGTATTGAGCCTGTTGCTGAATTTCGGGTTTATCACGACTCAGCCACACTTTTACCGGATCGCAATTCTCATCAACCAGATAACGGGCAAAAGTTAACCAGGAACCCAGGCAATTATCAATCATATGTCTTTTCACCAGGTGATCTGTGAAGTGACAGCACCAGCCGATTTGATAGAGCTGGTCATGTTCGAACGTTGTAGTTGTTCCCATATCACCCACTAATTTTTCAAAGGGTTGGATCTTTTTAATAGCTTCACCCAAAGTTTCACAGTTCATACACATGAATCCCAGAACGCTATATGAAACTGGTTGAACGAATGGAGCTGTATGAAGGCCAAATAAGTCATCATGAGACAAGTTGATCAATTTGGATAAGAGTTCCTGAAATTTTTCACCGGGGATAAACTGGCTGTTATCTGAGAGCAAGATTGGATCGATGGATAAATCTTGTAAAAGCTCTTCAATGGGTAGATTTTGGGTTCTTGCCAGTGCTAAATATTGATTAACAGCTGGCGTTGAGGCCTGACCCAAACTAATATTTGCCATTATAAATTGTCCTGTTAAGTCACTCAAACAGTCTTTTTAGGACATTTGATTCTCTGTTATACTTTTGTATCATAGACACATTCTTAATTCAAATAAGAAAAGGTTATAAAATGAGACGTTGGAATGGTTGGGGCGATGAAGCTACCACTATGGCTCTACCTGCATCAGCAGGAGATTATCTGGCAACCACTCTGGGTAAGGCAACAGCACTTGATGATGCAAGTTTAGCGTCGGTAATACAAAACGTACCGAGTAGTAGATTATCAGAGCATCCTCTGATAAATACAGATCCAATACAGCGAATTCGTCATGCCAAAGGCCAGTCTTTGTCTGACTGGTTAGCAGTGCGAAGTGGCAAAATTGATGTCTTTCCAGATGGGGTGTGTTTTCCTGAAAATAGACAACAGATCGAGCAAATAATGGCTTATGCCAAAACACACAACATAGAGTTAATACCCTATGGCGGGGGAACCAGTGTAGCAGGGCATATTAACCCTGAGAGATCCGACAGGCCTGTTGTGACGGTTGATATGAGTCACATGAACCAATTAATCTATCTTGATGAAACCAGTTTGTTAGCGACTTTTGGAGCGGGAACACCGGGTCCTATGGTTGAAGCTCAACTTAGAGCCAGAGGCTACACATTAGGACATTTCCCTCAATCCTTTGAACTTTCAACCATTGGAGGCTGGGTTGCGAGTCGCTCAAGTGGTCAACAATCATTACTTTATGGAAGAATTGAGCAAATGTTTGCTGGAGGAATATTAGAGACATTTGAGGGTGCATTGGAGTTACCAACATTTCCTGCATCATCTGCTGGTCCTGATCTAAGAGAAATTATTCTGGGATCAGAAGGACGATTTGGGATCCTGAGCGAAGTTAAAGTTCGTGTTTGCAAAATTCCTGATAAAGAAAAGTTTTACGTAATTTTTTTCCCTGACTGGGACAAAGCTGTAGATTTTTGTCGAGAAATTGCTCAGCAAAAAATAAATCTATCAATGTTAAGAGTTAGTAATGCCATTGAAACGCAAACCCAACTTAAATTAGCGGGTCATGAAAAAGCCATAGCATGGCTGGAAAAATATTTGAGTCTTAGAGACTGTGGAACAACAAAATGTATGTTGACACTTGGCGTTACCGGTTCTAAACCACAGGTAAATTTTGCTCTCAAACAAAGTAAACATCTTCAAAAAAAATTTCATGGAGTATCAACTGGCACCATGCTTGGTAAACGCTGGGCGCAAAATCGTTTTCGTTTTCCATATTTACGAGAAGCATTGTGGGAAAAAGGTTATGTGGTAGATACTTTGGAAACCGCAACTGATTGGAACAATGTCGATAATCTTTTAGCTAAAGTAGAAGCAAGTTTATCAAACGGTTTGACTGATGAGAAAGAAAAGGTTCATGTTTTTACGCATTTATCTCATGTTTACGGACAAGGATGTAGTTTGTATACCACATATCTATATCGAAATGCCATCAGCTATCAACAAACCCTTGAATATTGGAAAAAGCTCAAAAATAAGGCCAGTCTTGCCATTGTTAACAATGGCGGAACCATTAGCCACCAACATGGTGTTGGAAAAGATCATGCACCTTATCTGTCTGTTGAGAAAGGAAAACTCGGAATGAAATTAATCCATAATTTGTGCCAGCATTTTGATTCCGATAAACAACTTAATCCAGGCACTTTGATTGATGATTAGTCGTCGGGTTTCTTATTAGCCATTTAATTAGATAGTTAATTTATAATGAAGAAAAATTTTTCTGATAATTTTCTATTAAACCGTACTCAGAGAATACAACTGCTCTCTGAGCAACAACAATGGGATCTTATTATTATAGGAGGCGGCATTACAGGAGCAGGAATTTTAAAGTTAGCCTGTCAACAGGGTTTAAAGGTACTGTTAATTGAGCAAAAAGATTTTGCCTGGGGAAGTTCGAGTCGTTCGTCAAAAATGATTCATGGTGGATTACGATATCTGCCTGAGGGACAGTTCGGTTTAACTCTTGAATCTGTCAGAGAACGGCAAAAATTATTGCAAGAAGCTGACGGTTTGGTTACTCAACAAAGTTTTGTGGTAAGCCATTATGCCAGGCACTTTCCATGGCCATGGATTTTTAATTTATTATTATGGATTTATGATCGGTTTGCGGGAAAAAAACAACATCGATCCTGGTCAAAAGAAAACTACTCTTATCTTGCACCAGGTATAAAACAAAAAGACTCATTGGGTGGTAGTCAGTTTGTGGATGCTATGACAGATGATGCGCGACTGGTTTTAAGGCTATTACAAGAATCACAACAGATTGGAGCATTAACCCTGAACTATTTCAAAGCAGTTCAATTGGTGAAAACGAATGACAAAATTACAGGCGTCATAGTTAAAGATGAAGAAAGTGAACAACAAATAGAACTTATTGGTAAAGTCGTAGTAAATGCAACAGGTGCATGGGCGAATGATCTATTTGATAAAACTGAACACTCAATTGAGTTAAGACCTTTAAGAGGCAGTCATATTATTTTACCAAGTTGGCGTTTGCCTGTAGCAAGTGCTATTTCAGTGATGCATCCTGAAGATAGAAGACCCGTACAAATATTTCCCTGGCAAAATGTTACGGTAATCGGAACAACTGACGTTGAGCATCTACAACCACTAAGTTTAGAGCCAGCCATCAGCCAATTGGAATTGGATTATTTGCTCGATTGTATTCAATATCAATTCCCTGATGCCAATATTGAAAATGAAGATATAATTTCAACTTTTGCCGGTGTGCGTCCAGTGGTTGCTGGCCATACACTACTCAGTAATAAATGGATGAGTAATAAATGGATGAGTAAGACAGGACTCGGAAAAAACATAAAATCATTAAAGCCCTCTCAAGAAAAAAGAGAACACAGTATTTGGCAACAGCCTGGGTTGATAAGTATTGCTGGAGGAAAGCTAACAACTTTTCGAGTCATTGCAGTTCAAGTTCTTAAACTGGTTTTAAAAGAGCTGAATATAAAAAAATCGATAGAAGAAACTCAGGTGTTCGAACAAACATCTGCTAAGATATTTAATGAGTTAGAAAAAGCTATTTTAGAAAAATCTGTTCTAGAAAAAATCAGGGCAAACTACGGACAATTAGCCTATCAATTTCTTCAACAGACCAAACCTGAAGAACTTAATTCAATATCCTATAGTAAATGTTTATGGGCGGATCTTATCTGGGCTGCAAAGTATGAACAAGTTATGCATCTGGATGATTTGTTATTCAGGCGAACTCGAATAGGCAATGTTTTACCAAATGGAGCAATGGATGAATTCAACAAGATTAAACCTATCTGTTTACAATATTTAAACTGGACTGAAGAACAATGGCAATATGAAGCCATTCGATATGAGAAAATATGGAAAACAAGTTATAGCCTTCCAAAATTAGCTGATGAAACCATATGACAGCTCAAACTAGAGTTAACACAAATAAAGTTACAGACAATTTTAACAAAGAAAATGACTCTTCTCACAAAGAAGATCTTATTCTTGCAATAGATAATGGAACACAGAGCATTCGTGCATTGTTATTTGATTTAAAAGGCAGCCTGATAGCCAAAAGTAAGATCTCTCTAGAACCTTATTTTTCAAAACACCCCGGATGGGCGGAACAATATGCTGATTATTTCTGGAGAAAACTCGGTGAAAGCTGTCAAACACTTTGGCAACAACCTATGGTTAAGCAAAACAATTTTAAAGATAAAGTTGTTGCTGTCTCAGTAACAACCCAGCGTAATACTGTAGTTAACCTTGATGAAAATGGAAAAGCGTTACGACCCGCAATTCTTTGGTTGGATCAACGTTTAACTCATAATTTAAAACCTTTACCCTGGTACTGGAGGGGGATATTTCGTTTGCTTGGTCAATTTTCGGCCATTCATTATTTTCGGCAAAAAGCTCAGGCAAACTGGATTGCAAAACATCAACCCGAAATTTGGAAAAGAACACATAAGTTTTTACTGTTATCTGGCTATTTAACTTATCAACTTACAGGCGAGTATAAGGATTCAGTTGGAGGTGCTGTAGGTTATTTACCATTTGATTATAAAAGACAACAATGGTCGGGTAAAAATGATTGGAAATGGAAGGCTCTACCGATAACTCAAAGCATGTTGCCACGTTTGGTTAAACCTGGAGAACAATTGGGAGTGCTAACTGAACATGCGGCAGAATTTATCGGATTAAAAACAGGTACACCAATTATCGCCGCAGCTTCAGATAAAGCATGTGAGGTTTTAGGAAGTGGTTGTTTTGAAGCCTCAACCGCCAGTTTAAGCTATGGTACTACAGCTACTATTAATACCAATAACACCGCTTATATAGAACCACTGTCATTTATCCCCCCTTATCCCTCAGCCATTCCCAATCAATATAATAGTGAGATCATGGTCTATCGTGGTTTCTGGATGGTCAATTGGTTTAAAAAGGAGTTCGGGCATAACGAAGTTGAAAAAGCCAAATTACTTGGTGTGAGCCCTGAAAGCCTCTTTGATGAATTGGTTAATAATGTTCCACCGGGTTCTATGGGATTAATGCTGCAACCTTTCTGGTCACCTGGCATTAAAAATCTCGAAGCAAAGGGAGCAATATTGGGATTTGGTGATGTACATACACGGGCACATGTCTATCGTTCAATCCTTGAGGGGTTAGCCTATGCACTACGGGACGGTAAAGAAACCTTACAACGAAGGCAAAAAAAGGCTATAACTAGATTGGTTATATCTGGAGGAGGTTCTCAATCAGATGCAGCCATGCAATTGACTGCTGATATATTTAACTTGCCTGCACATAGACCCCATACCTATGAAACATCTGGCCTGGGTGCTGCAATAAATGTCGCTGTAGGCCTGGGTTATTTTAAAAATTACACTGAAGCGACAAAGCAAATGACTCACATTAGTGAAACATTTTTACCAAATAAGAAAAATACCGATCTATACAATCAGTTATACCTTCAGGTTTATCAAAAAATGTATCGCCAATTAAAACCTATTTACCAACAGATAAAAAAAATTACCGGTTATCCTGAGTAGAGTAAAAAATAAACTATAATAATAAGTAAGCTGGAATTAAATTTTATATGTAACTATTCAGCTTACCCCTAAAATGAGCCATTTCATCGTTCAAAAATGGTCAAATAATCGAGTATACTCACATTTTTTGCCTCGAACTGGCTCATTTTAGAGGCAACCTGAACAGCTACGGCCACATTTAACAACTCGCTGAATAGTTACTTTTATATTAATTTAATTGCTAAAAATCGCTCGACAGCTTAATATAACAGTTGCAAAACAATTGATAATGTTTGGTTATGTTTTGATGCTGTTTTTTACAGAATGGATAGGATTATCAAGATATACAGCAATAGAAAAAATATTTCCATCAAACAACACATGCTATTTTTTTGAGGGCTTATGGCTTCAAAGCAATTAATAGAATCATTAAAAGGGTTAGGTGTTAACTCATTAGAAGCAGAAGTTTATTGTAAACTTCTTAAGAATAATGGTGTAACTGCCTACCGTTTGGCAAAGTCACTTAATAAAGCTACCGCAAATGTCTATAAATCCGTTAAGGTCCTTGCTCGTTTAGGTGGTATAACAATCAAACACTCTAATAAAGAATTGTGTTATGCAGTTGAACCAAAATTATTCCTGGCTTCTCTTAATTCAGCCTTTCAAGAAAGATGTGCCCAGGCTTCTGAGTTACTTGAACAAGATCAGCATAATGTAATTGAAGAAGGTGTTTATCAAATAGATAGTGCATCACTTGCAATTCAACAAGCAAAAAATTCGATAAACAGTGCACAACATACAATTGTTATCGATGCCTTTCCCAATATTCTCAAAATATTAAAACCTAATTTGGAGGGTGCGGTTCAGAGAAAAATTGTGATTAGTCTACAAACCTATGATGATATTAAGATCAAAGGAGTAAATGTAGCCAAAACCTTTGGTGCTGATAAAGCAATGGAATTTTGGCGCACTGAGCAATTGAATCTTGTTATAGATGGTAGAGAATGCCTGATTTGTCTATTTAATTCAGATTTAACCAAAGTCAATCAGGCCATGTGGAGTAGAGACTTATACCTTGCATGCGTTTTACATGCTGGTTTAAGCCGAGAACATTTTTTTCATCAGCTACAATCATATGCTGAAAACGTAAACCTTCCAGATGAACTTGTTGAGCTTATTAACAATCAATCTCGTTTTGTGTTAAATACCATACTTGAACAAAGTGAATTGGAAACTCTACTACAAAGAAACTTGCCTGATAAAGAACAGTTCATTGACCTGTTAAAATAGGGCTAACTTATCCTGTTTTCAAACCTTACTTTTACCTTGTTGAAGTAACTGTAGGCTGGCTGTAAATAGAGCTGTATATCCACTTATTTACTATTTACTATTTACTATTTACTTTCTGTCCTTTCTGTCCTTTCTGTCCTTTCTGTTCTGTTTTGAACTATTTTTAACCATTTCGAACTATTCCCAAATATTTCGAATTATTTCCAAACACTTCGAACTGTTAGTTCTTGATTAAATTGAATATTTTTACATTATTCATTGATAAAAAATATACATTTTTCTTTGTGTAATTACTTCTTAAAATGTTTAAAATTCGTTTCATTATGCAGTTTTTAGCGTTTTGCTAACCAATACTATAAAAAAATGATATTAAAAATCATTTTTATTTATGTGAAGCGTTGTGACATAGAGTGACATTTGATGCCAATGCGGGCCGCTCGCGGGTTGTGGGCATATTGTCACTGAATGACAGTTGTATAAGTTGGAACAGTTAACTAATCTCAACGAGTAAAATGTGGTTTTGTTACATTATGTTACGCGTACTAATATTTTTTGGTAAGTAAAATTAGAGGCGTACGATTTTATGCGTACGAAACTGTTTTATAAGTTAAATAATAATAAACGTACGATTTGGCAAAAGTATGTTAGGAGGAAGTATGGTAAAAAGACGTAAAGTTTTAAAAGCGGGTGCTCTATTAAGTGTTCCCGCTATTTTTGGGGGTGGGGCTGCAAATGCACAATTATGCCGTCCAACTGGAATGAGAAGTCTGGGTACTGAACCAGATAGCCCACCAGTTACGGCCTATACGGAACCGTTATTTATTCCACCAAAATTAGAGAATATTGGGGCTGCGGCGTTAAATCCGCCAATCGACCCAAGTCGACATCAACGTTATGATGAATTTGAGGCGGTTAACGTTACTGAACAGCATATTACAGAAGGTGTGTGGAATTACCATTCTGATTTATCTGCTCTCACTCCTGCGCAAGCAGGCGCTCCAGCGGGTTCAGGTTCTATAGCCTGGATGTTTAGCGGTGGAGAAGGTACTGGCGGCCAACCTAGCACACCAGGACCTACTTTGGTTGCACGTTATGGTGAACCTGTATTTGTACGTCGTCATAATGATTTACCAAGTGCTGATGATGTGTTCATGCCAATTGGTTATCCAGCTATATCGACACATTTACATAATGCACATACAGCTTCAGAAAGTGATGGTTATCCAATGGATTTCGCCATGCCTGGTGAATTCTGGGAACATCATTATGCGATGTATTATGCACGTAATGATTCCAATGAAGGAATGGGAAGTCTTTGGTATCATGATCATATGATTGATTTTACTGCAACTAATGTTTATGCAGGGTTGTCAGGAATGGCTATCTTTTATGATGAGTTTGATTCAGGTGATGAAACTGATCCTAATCCTAATGCTTTTAATTTACCTGGTAATATGCAATTTGGTGATGATGGAGCAGGAAACTCTTTAGGTTTCGATATCTCCATGATTCTACACGACGTTAGATTTACGCCAGATGGAAATCCAACCTATAACGTGTTTGATACAGATGGTCATTTAGGTGATTTAATTACGGTTAACCGTAAAGTTCAGCCATTTATGAATGTTAAACGTCGTAAATATCGTTTGCGTATTTATGATGGTGGACCATCTCGTTTCTACGAATTGGGTTTCTACAAAACATCTGATCGTGATACACCAATTAGTTTTGACATTATCGCCAATGATGGAAACCTTTTAGAAGAGCCATTTCGAGGTGCCACAAGTGTGATTGTTGGACCTGCGAATCGTAATGATGTCATCATTGATTTCTCTCAGTTTGCAGCAGGTGAAGAAATTGAAATCTTGAATTTGGCTGAACAGGTTAATGGTCAAGGCCCAACTGGAAGACGTTTAAAAGGCAACGATAGAATGAAAGTTCTTCAATTCAGAGTTGTTGAAATGGATCCCGGTGAAGTAGATGTAAGTACTGTTCCTAACGCACTTCGTCCATTCCCTTCAATTCCACCTCAAGCAGTATTAGATACTTTAATTCATCGTGAATGGGTATTTGATCATGATATGGGGTTATGGACAGTAAATGGTCAGTTTATGGATCCATCAATTGTTTCAGCTGCACCAAAACAGGGTACTGCTGAGGTTTGGACATTCCGTAATGCAGGTAGTTCATGGGCTCATCCATGTCACGTCCACTTTGAAGAATGTCAAATCCTTGAGTGGAATGGAAAGAAACCGACCGGTGTTCTAAAAGCTCGAAAAGATGTGATGACTCTGGGACCAAACGATGTGGTTAAAGTATTCTACCGTTTTGATGATTTTGTTGGTCGTTATGTCATTCACTGCCACAACAATGTGCATGAAGATAATGCCATGATGTTGCGCTGGGATATTACCCCAGGCTAGTGAAGGTAATGATAAACAACCATTGAAATTATTAGGAGCAAACTATGAAAGATAGAAGAAAAATGCTTGCTTTACTAGCGGTCGGGTTGCCTTCTTTGGCTGCTGCGGGAACTAGTGAGAGCTCTGCACTGGCTAAGAAAAGTGCATTTAAAGACTGCCCACGAGGCATAACTGGTCCAACGGCTCATCGTTTTCCACAAGCGATAGTCACAGATCAAAACAAAGAAAAAGCCTGGTTTTATGAAGAATTAATTCATGACAAGATTGTTTTGGTTAACTTCACATCTGTGAGAGGGGAAAAACATTATCCCATCGTCGCTAATATGGTGAAAGTTCAAAACATGATAGGTGATCGACTAGGAAAGGATGTATTTATATACACCATTTCAACGGATCCTTATCATGATACTCCAGAGAGTTTAAAAGAATTAGCAGATTCACATGGTGCAAAATGGCAGTTTTTAACTGGCGCACCTGAAGATGTTAAAGGCATTTTACAAGGCTTTGGTATTCGTGGAACCATTAATGGTTTATCTTGGGTTGGCAATGAAAAAACGGGGAGATGGATGACTAAAGCTACGCGTCAACATCCGCTTTATATTGCTGAAGCTGTTGCTCGGTTAAGTACCGGTAAGCACTTCAAGCCTTTTCTTGTTGATATGCATAGCGTGTAAGGGGGAGAAAATATTATGAAAACTAATTTGAGTAAACTACTTACCGTATTATTGTTATCATTGACTGTTGGTCTACTTTCATCATGTGGTGATGATGGTGATATTGGTGTTGCTGGTGTTGCTGGTGTTGCTGGTGCTTCTGGTCAAGATGGAGCTGATGGTCAGGACGGTCAGGACGGTCAGGACGGTCAGGACGGTGAAGACGGTGAAGACGGTCAAGACGCCGGTGATGATGGCGATGACCCATTTGTTGCAGGTTCACCTGAAGGTGTTGGTAACTGTCAGTTAACAGACGGAAACTGGTACCCGCCAAATGGTCCTGATCCAGGTTCATTCACTGGTTGGACAGGACATCCCTGTAATCAACCCAGACCTAATCATGGTGGCTTCTTTGGTTCACAGCAAACAACCGCTGGCGATACTACTACAGTAATTACACCTGAAGGCCAACATGCTGCAGTGTCTCCTTTTGATGAGCCACCCGGAACTAACTTCCTGAATACTGTTGATAGTAACCTGTTCGACTTTTTAGGAAATGAGATGCAAAATACTCAACCTTCAAGGTTAGGTGACAGTAGCTACATGTTACATAAAGGTGATGTTACTACGATCGAGATTGATAAGGATTCTCCTAGTATGGGTATGCGTAGAGTAGTTGATGCGGTTATTGCTGCTGAAGCTGGTGGCGCTGTTGATGAAGACGCTGTTCAAGCTGGTATTGATATTCTTGAGGGTAACTACACTCAATATACTAGTGGAAAAGCTTATGCTGGGTTCCCAATGTTACATTACAATGGTCCTAATAAAATTAAGACTGTTGAAGCTATTTATGACGAAGATGGGAATAAAATTGGCGGCAATGTTGATGTTAATATGATCTATTGGGATCAACATATTGAGTCTGATACAGCCTTACTTGATCCTTCAGCGGTTCAAGATGTTCCTTGGACGGTAACGTACCATGTGAACATCTTACAGGGTGGTCTTGAAGATTTCTCACCAATGGTGATGCATTTTGATAGAACTCCTGGCGATGGAGTTGGACCTATGCATGCTTCAATGGATCAATCTTACTTTCCAATGTTAGAAGAAGGTATGGAATATACTGTCAAGATCAAGCAAACACAGGGCAAATACTTTAACCTGGTTTACACCTGGGGTTGGAGAATTCATCCTCCACGTGTTCAAGTTATGGAGAATGCACTGAAGCAAGCTGGTGGAAAATCACTGGTTGCTCATGAAGTAGATGTGTTTGGCTTGAATCCAATGGGCGGTGAGTCGCAAAAATTAGCGGCCATTGCAAAAATTGGTGACCTTGCTCCTGCAAAACGCATGTGGAATTTATTGAGAGAATATGTCAATGATCAATCTGGACCAAATGCGCCACCAGTTGCAGTACGAGCTGGTCTGGGAGCTGAATTGTATGAAGCTTATCTTGATTGGCAGGATAGAACAAAACTGCCAACAGGCGTAACAGCTGATCCTGATGCGACAATTACCTTACTCTATGCCAACAATACTATCTACGGAAGTAGACAGGGTATAACTGGTACGGGTGTATCCGGTGATGATAGCGGCCAAGGTGCAGGTGCCTTCAAAGGTACTTGTAACGGTTGTGCGCATGATTGGAACAAACGTCCATACAATTATAAAGTGACATTGTTCAATGGTGATCATTTCCCTCATGGTTATATGAGTGTTGATTTTGGTGGTTCTCGTGGTTGGGAAAATCAGTTTCAAGACACTGATCCAACTACAGCTATGGCGGAACATCCACATACTGAAGAAACCATTATATTAGGTAATCGTACAGTATTAGTAGATGATGTGTTGTTAGATAATACGCCAAATCTGGGTAAGCAATCATTACGTAATGTACTACCAGGTGTAAATGGTGGTGCTGGCGTAATTATTGCCCGAGGTGATGTCATTGAAACTGGTATTACTGAAATTATAACCAATGACAGGGTGTTTCCTATGAATACCGGTGGTATGGAAGAGTTCTTAGAGCCTACTCCAAGAGGATTGTCATTAGATGGTACTGTTGATGATAATGCTGAAGCACAGTTTGGTTCCGGTTGTTTCTTCACTTTTGGTCGTAACTATGCCTGGCCTAACGCTGGCGGACCTTGGGGTGCTATCATAGTACCACCAGTGGACGCAGTTACTGGTGTACCTGGATTGCATAAGGTAGATATTGAATTTAACTTTGAGCCAAGTCGCCGCTTGAAGATCTATCAGTTCGATCCTTTGCATCACGATGTAGCAGTTTATTCTCTGCACTAAATGCATCACACTATTAGTGAATAGTTCTTACTCTAAGAGCTATTAACTAGAGTACATTCAGGCTCTATCTGCGTAAACAGATAGGGCCTGATTTTTGTGGGTAAACAAATACTATTCGGTAGTAAGATGTTTTTAAGAGTTAAAAAGTTAAAAATACATAAAATCAAATGAATTTTTGAGGTTACATTTAGTGTTAAAAGTTTTTATTGCTTTTTATTATATGTTTATTTGGCTAAATTATTCCTGGGCAACAGAGCCTTTAAGTCCAATAACTGAATATATTAAAAACACTCAATGTAATATTGAAAATATTAGTAAACAACAACACAAATCAAATCCGGAATATTTTGAACCCGTTAATTTTCCTCCAAATAAATCTAATAACCCACAAATACCGCAGTCTGAATTTGATGTGATCGATAAAACACCACATGATAAAACAGCTTTTACTCAGGGACTGGTTTTTTATCAAAATTATTTATATGAAAGTATCGGCCTTCTAGGTTCGTCAGAAATTCGTAAGACAGATATTAAAACAGGACGCATTATTAAGAATAAAAAGTTATCTACACAATATTTCGCAGAAGGGTTAGCTCTTTTAAAAAACCAGTTAGTTCAATTTACTTTAAAAAAAAATACAGCCTTTATCTATAATGTTAATAGTCTGGATTTACTAAGAGAATTGACGTATAAAGGAGATGTTTGGGGAGCTGTGGGTGTAGATTCAAGCATGTTGTTAAGTGATGGTACAGAATTTATACGTTGGATTGATCCAATTGACTTCAGCTTAATAAAAAGTAGCCAGGTACTTGTGGGAAACAGGCCTCTTAAAGGCATAAATGAATTAGAATTTATTAATGGAATGTTGTATGCCAATGTATGGCCTACAGATTGTATTGCCATTATAGAACCTGTTAAATTTCAGGTGGTAGCCTGGATCAATCTTTCAGAGATATATAAGGCTGATGTTAGAGTTCACTCGTCAGCAGTGCTGAATGGAATTGCTTATCAACCCGATGAAAATGTACTTTTTGTAACCGGAAAAAACTGGCCATTTATTTATCATATAAAACTAAAAAATTATCCGACTACAGATTAAGACTTACTATAAAAGAATAGAGAAAAAGAAAATCATGATTTCAAAAAAACCTGTCCTGATTACTGTGTTAATGTTGCTCAGTGCTTTTTTCATTTATAATAATGTTTATAGCAGTTCATCAATATCTCCATCATCTCATTTAAAATCAACCTCTTCAGAAATAATTGCCCCACATAGTCATGCAGATGAAAACCATTCTGAGCATACTGCTGCTGCCTATTCTGAAGTGAATTCCCAACATAATGACCCAATTAAAGCTGTTGTAACCCCCAAAAAATATATTTGCCCTATGCATTCACACATTCTCTCAGATGAAGCAGGAAACTGCCCCGTATGTGGCATGGATTTGGTTATCAACCAATCAGCTTTGACTGTTGCTTCAACAGCTACTGACTTAGCAGCTTCAGGACATGAGTCTAATGAAATGCAAAATCATAAACATTCAAAAATGTCACAAAGTGAGCATGAGTCAGATCAAAAATTAGAAAATAAACAATCACATAAGCTTTCTGAAACTTATCCAGAAGTAAGAATTTCACCAGTGGTTGTGCACAACCTTGGGATCAGAAGTGGCAAAGTTATAAGAGGCAATCTAAATCATCGAATTGAAACCATAGGTAAAATCACAAGAGTTGATCCTATGGCTAGAAGCCGTGTTGTTTCTCCTCTTAGCGGCACTATTTTACAAATGGTTAATAAATATGGTGGAGATAGAGTAAAACAGGATGAGTTTTTATTCTCAGTCGTATCTGAAGAATTATTTAGCCTGCAAAAAGCTTTTCAGCTGGCCTTTAACTCAGGTGATATGACGACATCGAGTGCTATGATCCCAAGATTAGTTGCCATGGGGTTAGATACAGAACAAGTTGCAAAATTGCAAAATGGAGCAGAGCCCAATTTTCCTGCAAAAGTTTATGCCAAAGAAGATGGTTATATTTTTACAAAACGAGGGGAACCAGGTGAAGCGATAACATCATCATTTACAGTATTTAATCTTGGAGGCGATTATCAGG
>JBFFIY010000027.1:0-42796 GCA_041556195.1 Enterobacterales bacterium | reverse complement strand
TGTCGAGGCCAGATAATAACCATTGCCATTGTGTTTCGGAGAGACTTATATTGGCACTATCTGATTTGCGAGGCCATTTGAACTTGTCTTTTTCTAACCGCTTATACCCGTGATACCTGGAAATGCGGGATTTCCAAGTATCACGGGTATAGGTAAATGAATTTGTGTTTTGCCATGTTGAATTTTAATGGGCTCTATTATTACACTGCTTTGACGTGGCCGTTCAGCTTTAATGAAGGCGTTTGCTTGTGGAACAGCTTCAACCTTGAGAATGGCTTTATGCTTATAAAAACAGCTTGTACTGACTTTTTGTTGTTTACAAAAATCAGATATGGATAAACCACTTTGAGATTGGCGTTTGATTAAATCTTGCCAAGCTTGTTGAGTTCTTTTTTTCATTGTTGGCTCCTACATTTGAATGTAAGAGCAAGTTTAATGAGGTGGCAATAAATTAAAAGGCGGCTTTTAGCAGACGCTTACTAAACAACTAAAGAAGAGCCAAATGGAAGTTTAGTACCACCAAATAATGCCACTTCCAAACCATTTATGACTTTAAAAAGGTTATTTATCCATGTGGGTGGCTGATGCTCCATTTTCGGTTTCTTTTTTCGATGAAGAAATCGACTTAAAAAAAGGATAGGAAAAAGAAAAAATTGATAGTAACTATAGTTCTTCAATTACCAGCCACTGACATCCAGCTCTTTTTGTAATTTTTTAATATTGTAACGACAACGGTGTCCTGCTGCACCATCAACAGAGCTCCAAAGGAATTGAAAAGCTGCTCTCTGTTAGTTTATAAATTCCAAATACAACTCAGCTGTTTCCTGTGGTTTTTCTATCATCGGAGCATGACCCACTGCTTTCATGATCTCTATCTTAGAATTTAGTATGACTGAACCAATAATTTTAGCACCAGAATAATGTAGAACCCTGTCTTGTTCACCCCAAACAATAAGTGTTTTCACTGTCGAATTTTTAAGTCGCAACTCTAATGCATTAATAGCATCGACTCGTCTTATTTGCCGAAAAATAATATCATTAAGAGGCTGATGTTCGATGGCCTCTGCTATCAATACTTTTTTAATAGGAAGCGGGATAAAGGGTCTTTTAACAAACACAAAATCCAGCAGTTTTTCATAATCATCCACATTACTCGCAACTAAAGGATTAGCCTGTTTTGAACCTAATCTAAGATCCAGTTCACTGGGTTCAGAAGAAATAACCCCTCCTGGTGCTATTAACCATAAGCTTTTCAAATCCTGTGAATAGGTTGAGGCGTAAGCTCCTGCTATGTTGCCTCCCATGGAATTACCACCAAGATGAAAAGTTTTAATTCCAAGAACACCCACAAACGCCTTAATTCTTTGAGCTTGAACGTTAATAGAATAATCATTTTCTGGATCAGCCTCACTCTCTCCAAAACCAACCAGATCTGGGGCTATAACTCTGAAATGTGGAGTCAGATGTTTAGCTATACGTGTCCAGTTATCTTTATTTGCTCCAAATCCATGCAAAAGTAGCAACACCTCTCCTTCGCCACCCTCAAGATATTCCATTCGCAAACCATCTACTTCAATGTGCTGCTGTGTAAGTCCTCCATCACTTCTCTCTACTTTTTTTGCAAGTTCATACAGTTTATCTGGAAATAAAAAGTAACTTCCAGTTAATGCAAGAAAAATAATCAGAAGTGTAACTGTAAATAATTTTTTTATTGTCATAATATCCTTTTTATAAAATAATTTTCATCAAGAAATTCAGGCAGTTCAGTATTTTTAAACAATATATTTATCATAAAGCTTAAGTCACTCAAGGAAAATCAGCTAGTTACCCCCGCCTTTCTCTTTTAACTCTAAAGCCAGCTGATAAAAATGTTTTTTACGTTTACCTGTTAACTCTGCCGCCAGATGCGACGCCTGCTTTATTGATAAATACTGCATCAGGCGTGTAATTAGTTCTTCATCATCCATAAATTGATTAGAATCATCGGTGACTTTAGCGCCTTCAACTATGAGTACAAATTCACCTTTTTTCCTGGCGAGATCCTGTTCAAACCATCCAGTCAATTGGCCTACTTCTCCAAACCAGATAGTCTCATAGGATTTAGTCAGTTCTTTTGCCAGAGTTATGTTCCTGTCCTGACCAAAGATCTGACATATGGATCCGATACAATCTGTAATTCGATGGGTCGATTCATAAAAAATCAGGGTCCTTGCTTCATGTACTAACGCTTTGAGTTTTCTCTTTCTTTGCAGCTCCTTCGCTGGTAAAAAACCTTCAAATACAAAGCGATCCGATGCCATGCCTGAGCAACTTAGAGCAGCAATTGCGGCACAAGGGCCAGGCAATGGTGATACTTTCACCCCTTTCTTATGTGCTTCTCTTACTAAAAAATACCCAGGATCACTAATAAGAGGTGTGCCTGCATCTGAAATAAGCCCAATTTTTTTTCCTGCCTGGCAATCAGAAATAATTTCTACCGCCCGCTGTCTCTCATTGTGTTCATGTAAAGAGACCATTTTGGCTTTAATTCCCAAATGGGTTAAGAGCTTTCGGCTGTGACGAGAGTCTTCTACCGCCAAATAATCACAACTTCGCAGTAACTCAACGGCTCTTAGCGTGATATCACCCAAATTACCAATAGGTGTCGCAATAATATAGAGTTCGCCTTTAGCTTCAATCTCGTTTTGATTTATACTCAATGTATGTCTACCGCCATTGGAAAACCAGGTAACATACTTTATCATGGACCTGTGTTGATATTCGACAGAAGAAGTTCTCTATTTATGAAATTCGTTACTAAACATATTATTCCTTTATTATTTCTGGCACTGTTACTGTTACAATTGCTTTTTAATAGCGGCTGTAGCACTGCACCAAAGGATAAGTCAGGCGCACAATTGACACCTCGCTCGCAAACCATGGAAGATCAAGCACAATACTGGTTTAACCTGGCACAACAACGCGCTGGCTCTGAGAAAACTGAGTATATACTTAATGGCATTCGAGAACTTATACGGCAAGGTCGCTTCAACGTTATTCCTCAACCTCTTGCAACACTTGAGCAAACTCGTTTAACTCTTCCATTCAAACCTGAAAATGAACAGCGATTTCAACTATACCAAACCATTTTGCTCACCCAGTTAAAAGATTTTGAAACCACCTTGCCAAGGTATGAAGCGCTTTCAATAAAACAGTTTCAATCTACCGATCAAATGCTCTTACATATTTGGCACTCAAACGCCTATCTTTTATCCAGCAACTATCTGGAAGCAGCAAAACAAAGGATCTTGCTTGGATTATTTGTAGGTCCCGATCAACTTCAACAAAATAATGATGCCATTTGGAAAATTCTGCAAATTCCTACTTTGCAATATTTAGAATTATTTACAGATCTCACCCTTGATAACAGGACGCTTCATGGATGGCTGGCACTTGCTCGCTCCTATAAAATTAACTCGGGTGATCCTCGCCAGGTCATGCAGGAATTAGCAGTTTGGAAGAGTCGCTTTCCACAACATCCAGCTCACACAACGATGCCGACTGCTCTCACAGCATTGAGCGAAGCAAAGCTTTTTTCTCCTAAAAAAATTGCGGTACTTTTACCACAAACCGGTAATCTGGCTCCTGGTGCTAAAATGATTCGCCAAGGTATCGAATCAGCTTATTTTCAAGATAGCTCTGCCAACAAGGCCTCTTTGCAGTTTTACGACTCAAACTCATCAGACATGGAACAAGCCTATCAACAAGCCCAGAATGATGGTGCAGACTTTATCATAGGGCCTTTAAAAAAATCATCTATTTCACAACTTAAGCAGTTTGATGCATTTCCAATACCTGTATTGGCTCTGAATATTGATGAGAATATTCAACAAACTCAGGAAAATTTTTATCAGTTTGGTTTACCCGTTGAAAATGAAACGCGTCAAATTGCAGAAAAAATCTGGCACTCTGATTTTAAAAAAGCCGCCGTCCTGGTACCTGATAATAATATTGGAGAAAGAGCCCTCAACTCTTTTAGAGAATTCTTTGAACGGCTGGAGGGTGAAGTGGTGATCCAGCGGCACTACAAAACGGACAATAGCAAAACCAATAGTAAACAAGTCGACAGTAAACACAGTAAGGTTGTAAAGTCTCTTCTTGCGGTAGATGAGAGCGAAAATAGACATAAGAGATTGGAACGATTAATAGGCCGCTCAGTTGAATATCAACAAAGAAGACGACAGGATATAGATGCGGTTTTTCTTTATGCCAATGCTGAAGATGGACGTCGTCTCAAACCATTACTTGATTATTATTTTGCCCATGACATTCCAGTATTTTCAACCTCTAAAATCTATAATGGACAGCATCAGGAACAATTGAACAAAGATCTGGAATCCGTTCAGTTTACCGGGTTACCCTGGTTATTAACTTCTGCCGAAGATCAAAATCAAAAATCCTTGCTCAAAACGATTATCCCTGAAATAACAACCAGTCAAAATGGCTATCTTTTTGCTTTTGGCATGGATGCATACCGATTAATTGATCAAATAGGAATTCTTGAAATATTTCCTCAACAATACTTACAAGGCTCTTCTGGCAATCTATACATGAATCCCAATAAACAACTGTTAAGCCAGCTCTCCTGGGGAAAATTTCAAAAGGGAAAAGTTGTTATTCAGCCCATGATGAAACAATAGGGGAGTAATTTCACTTGAATTTGTTTTCAAAGTTTTTCAATCAGACACCCGAAACTTCTTCACCTGCTCACATAAGCGCAGGAAATCAGGCAGAACACATTTCAGAGCAATTACTGATTAACAACGGATTAACCACCATTGAGACTAATTATCGAACACGATTGGGTGAAATTGACCTTATTATGCTAGATAACAATAGTCTGGTATTTATCGAAGTTCGATTAAGGACCAATCAATTTGTGAGCGCTGTTGAAACTATTAATTTGAAAAAACAACAAAAAATAATAAAAGCAGCCCAGTTTTTTTTACAAAACAACAAAAAATTTGCCTCCTGTCCTTGCCGATTTGATGTAGTTGCGTTAGATTCACTCGATATTACAAGTGCCAATTGGATAAAAGATGCTTTTCAATTATAGAAGGAATTCATATGGACTCTCTTGATTTGGTCAAAAATAGCTTCACCGAGAGTATTCAGATCAAAATAGATTCAGCCGATGCCTTACCTGAACTCATTGCCTCATCGGGCAACCTGTTGACCCAAGCGTTGGTGAGTGGAAAGAAAATTCTATTATGTGGCACAGGATCCAGTGCAGCATTAACACAAATATTTACAACCTTATTAATGCATCGCTTAAGTATCGAAAGACCCAGTTTACCGGTTATTTCTCTTGCTGATAATCTGCCTTTATATTCTGCCATTAGTTCTGATACAGGTTCTAATGAAGTGTTTGCGCGACAAGTCAGGGCTTTAGGTGAAGCTGGAGATATACTGGTTACATTATCTCAGGATGGTAACTGTTTTGCCTCTGCACAAGCTATTAGAGCTGCTTTAAGTCGCGATATGTTAATTGTCTCTTTAACGGGAGATGATGGAGGAGAAATTGCAGGATTAACTGGACCGGATGATATTGAAATTCGCGTTCCTTCAAATAACCCGCAACGAGTACTCGAAGTTCAACTGATGATCACCAACTGTCTTGCCTATTTGGTCGATACAAACTTATTTGGCAACACTGGGAATTAACTCAACCATGAAAAACATTACAACTATTATCCTTCTTCTTAGCATTTTCACACTTCAGGGATGTTTAGCTGTGGCGGTTGGTGCTGCAGCAGGATCCGGTCTGATAGCAACTGACAGGAGAACGCTTGGTTACCTGATAGAGGATGAAAATATTGAACAGAAAGCCAAAGCAAGATTGGCTGAACATCCTGAATTGTCAAAATCAAGTCATGTCAGTGCGATAAGCTACAATGGAATACTACTGATAATTGGCCAAACTCCCAGCCTGGACTATAAAAATAAAATAGGTGAAGTCATGCGCTCAGTAGCCAATGTAAAAGCATTCCACAATGAATTGAAAATCCTTGGTAAAAGCTCATTGGGCACCAGATCAAGTGACAGCTATATCACCACAAAAATAAAAACCAGAATGACCTTTGAGAAAAATTTCAGTTCTACCCATATTAAGGTGATTACCGAAAACGGCGAAGTGTTCCTGATGGGATTGGTCACCAGAGAAGAAGCCAATAAAGCCATCGCCATCACTAAAAGAGTGGATGGAGTACAAAAAGTGATTAATGTTTTTGAATATATCTAACCTGAGTTCGGGATAAGAGAAAAGGAGATTTTATTCACCAGAGCCCTTCGCGGTAAAAAGCCCTTAAACAGAATTCAGGTTATTTAACAATTTTTAGCTGAGGCTTACCCTTTGAGGGTGTAGATTTTTCTTTAGAAACTGACTCTTTTTCTGAAACGGGAGCTTTTTTTACGGTTGATAAAGCAGGTTTATCTGCAACTACTTTTGCAGTACTACCTTCATCTTCTCTGATCTCAGCACCTGATATTTGATCTGACTCTTCATCCCACTCTTCATCTTCCAATAAGCTCTCTTCACTAAAAGCCATGCCCTGTCCATTCTCTCGGGCAAAAATAGCCATAACCGAGGACATAGGAAGACTGATTTGATAAGGTGTTCCTGAAAAACGAGCACTAAATTCGATGGAAGTATTTCCAATAGAAAAATGACTAATCGCAGAAGGATTAACATTTAATACCACTCGACCATCTTCAACAAATTGACGCGGCACTTTGACATTTGGGTGATCGGCATTCACCAATAACTGTGGAGTGACGTCATTGTCTAATAGCCACTCATAAATCGCCCTTAATAAGTAAGGGCGATTCGATGTCATTTTAATTTCAGTTGACGACATTAGCACTCCGCAATTCGAACTTTTAATTAATAGTCCTGCATTTCTCGTTCTTGATCAGTCAAACTCGCTTGAAATGATTCACGAGAGAATAATCGTTGCATGTATTCATTAATGTCATTGCCTCCCTTGCCCTTTAACTCAAGTCCTAATTCCCTGGCACGCCATAATAAAGGGGCAAGAGAGCAATCAACAAGCGTGAATTCTTCACTTAAGAAATAGGGATTATCACCAAAAACCGGGGCTACAGTAAGCAGACTCTCAGTTAACTCTTTTCGCGCTTTATCCTTTTCTTTTTCTTTGCCATTTTGAATATTATCAACCAGAGAAAACCAGTCTCTTTCAAATCGATGCATCATCAAGCGACTACGCGCTCGAGCAACAGGATAAACAGGCATCAATGGTGGATGTGGAAATCTTTCATCCAGATACTCCATAATTATGCCAGGCTCAAACAAAATCAGCTCACGATCTACCAGAGTTGGCACACTGTTATAAGGGTTTAAGTCAATTAACTCTTCAGGCTTATTTTCATCATCAACATTGATAACTTCATAAGTCACACCTTTTTCAGCCAATACTATGCGAATTTGATGACTAGTCATATCCGTTGGGTTTGAATAAAGGGTCATGATTGAACGCTTGGCAACTATTGCCATGTTTACTCTCCATTTCTACTGAGTACTTTTACTAAGCTATAATCTCAGAAAAAGTCTCAGTAGAATAACTGTATTACAAAAAAGTGTTTCACTTAACCTGTTTTAACTTGCAAAGTGAAACCTAATGGACATCTTTCCAATATTCTTTCTTCAAAAAGTAAGCAAATCCAAAGAAAATCAATAAGAAGAAAATAACTTTAATTCCTAATGCTATTCTTTCTGCTTTCATAGGTTCTGACACATAATCAAGAAAATTAACCAAATCTAAAATTGCATGATCATATTCTTCATCATTGAATTCACCTTCAGTCAAACGTACCATGTGCCCATCTTCACCTTTGGCGAACATACCCTGCAAAGGCTCAAGCGCATGTGGCATTCCAACATCTGGAAAAGCAGAATTGTTTACACCCCAAGGACGTGAACTATCCTTATAAAACCCTTTTAAGTAGGCATAAAGATAATCAACACCCTTAGCTCTCGCCATCAAAGATAAATCTGGAGGAGTTTGTCCAAACCACTTCGCTGCATCTTCACCAGGCATATTAATTGACATGGTTGCGCCAATTTTGTCACTGGTAAACATCATGTTTTTCATCACAATATCTTTAGGGATCTGCAGATCATCAGCCATACGTTCATAGCGTTGATACTTTAATGAATGACACCCCAAACAATAGTTAATGTATAACTTTGCACCATTTTGCAAAGAATTCATATTACTTGAATCTATATGGGCTTTCTCATAACCTGCGCCACCTGAAGCTTCTGCCACATGAGTAGTTGCAACTGTCATGATAAAAACCGTTAAAAATTTTATACAAGTTTTCATTAGTGAGTTACCCTCTCTGGTACAGGTTTAGTTTTATCCATTTTGGAATAAATTGGCATCAACAGGAAAAACCCAAAGTAAATTGCTGTAAAAATCTGACTCCAAAGTGTTTTAACGGGTGTCGGATGCTGTGTACCTAACCAACCCAACCCAAAGAAAGAGATAATGAAAGCCGCCAAAATAATTTTATAGAGCCATCCTTTATAACGAATAGATTTAACCGGCGATCTATCAAGCCAGGGCAACAAGAACAAGACTGCAATAGCAGCTCCCATCAAAAGTACACCCAATATTTGGTCTGGAACCGCTCTTAAAACTGAATAAAACGGCGTGAAATACCATACTGGAGCAATAAGTTCAGGTGTTTGCATAGGATTTGCTGGCAGGAAATTAGGATGTTCAAGGAAATAACCACCCATCTCTGGTGCAAAAAAGGTAACTGCGCTAAAGATAATCAGAAAGCCAACCACACCCAGAGTATCTTTAACACTGTAATATGGATGAAAAGGAATGCCATCAAGTGGAATACCATTTTCATCTTTATGATCTTTAATTTCAATACCATCAGGATTATTTGAGCCAACCTTATGCAAGGCTACCAAATGTAAGAACACCATCAATAAAAGTGCAACAGGTACCGCAACCACATGTAAAGCAAAGAATCGGTTAAGCGTCACACCAGAAACCACATAATCTCCGCGGATCCAGACACCTAAATCAGGATCTATTGCACCGAATAAGTTGATAATAACCTGAGCGCCCCAGTAAGACATTTGTCCCCAGGGCAGTAGATATCCCATAAAACCTTCAGCCATCAGCAATACAAAGATAATCATTCCAAAAATCCATACCAGCTCTCTTGGCTTTCGATACGAACCGTACATCACACCTCGGAACATGTGCAAATAGATCACCATAAAGAATGCAGATGCACCCGTCGAATGCAGATATCGAAGCAACCACCCCCAATCGACATCACGCATAATATATTCAACAGAGCCAAAAGCAGCCTCAGAAGTTGGAACATAATTCATTGTTAACCATATTCCAGTAAGCAACTGATTAACCAGAATAAACATGGCTAATGAACCGAAAAAATACCAGAAGTTGAAGTTTTTAGGTGCATAATATTTAGCAATATGCTCATTCCAGACTTTTGTCGCCGGGAATCGAGCATCCACCCATTCCATAACCTTACCTTGTTGCTGACTCATCATGCTTCTCCCTGTTCTACACCAACGCGTACAAGGGTGTCAGTTATATAATAATGAGGAGGAATTTCCAGATTTTTAGGTGCTGGTACAGATTTAAAAACACGACCAGCCGTATCAAATTTACTACCATGGCAAGGGCAGAAATACCCCCCTTTCCAATCAGGATCAACCGTTCCTGCATCTGGCTTAAAGGTAGGCGCACAACCAAGATGGGTACAAATACCCACCATAATCAAAATTTCAGGTTTAATTGAACGATGTTCGTTACGAGCATAATCAGGCTGTTGTTCAAGAACCGTTGATTCTGGATCTCTGAGGATCCCCGATTTTGTCATCTTTTTTAGCTCTGCAAGTTGTTCACTGGTACGTTTTAAAACATAAACAGGCTTACCACGCCATTTAACTCTGATCAATTGCCCATCTTCCAGCTTACTAATATCGATATCAACAGGCGCACCTGCTGCTCTTGTTTTCGCGCTGGGTTGCCAGGAACCTAAAAAAGGTACCGCAACGAAACCAGAGCCAATAGCACCCATACCGATTGTCGCTCCCAAGAGCATACGGCGGCTATTATTTACCTCATCTTTTGCCATCTAAAAATCCCCGAAAAACTATTTATCGTGCAAAGTGTTATTCAAAAATTGATTAAAAAACGAACAGCGCACCCAAATAATAAAGTTGCTATTTTGATTCTGTGCGCAATGATATAGAAATTGACTGGAGTTGACAAGGACTTTTATTTTTTATTCTTAGATATCAATAGGTTATGAGTGAATTAAATTTTTTGCTCAATTTGACCATTTCGCAAGAACAGTATTCAATTGAAAAGTTGGGGTTTGACTGGATTTATTGGTGAATATATAAAGATAATTTAACCTCAACTAATTTATTCAGGTTGAAATAATACGCAATAAAAAACCGACACTGGGTCGGTTTTTTAATTTTTTGCAGAAACAGATTGAGATTAACGTTTGGAAAACTGAGGACGCTTTCGAGCTTTGTGTAAACCAATCTTTTTACGTTCCACTTTACGAGCATCACGAGTAACATAACCCGCTGAACGTAAATCTGAACGCAATGTTTCATCATAAGACATTAATGCACGAGTGATACCATGACGAATAGCACCAGCTTGTCCAGTTGTTCCACCACCTTTAACAGTGATTTTAAGATCAACGCCTTCAAGTAATTCAGTTAACTCTAATGGTTGTTTAACAACCATTCTGGCTGTTTCACGGCCAAAGTATTCTTCGAGTGTACGAGAGTTGATAGAAATCTCGCCTTTACCACGTGTCAGGAATACACGAGCTGTTGAGCTCTTACGACGCCCTGTTCCATAAAATTGTTCAGTCATCATTATCCCCTTAGATATCTAATGGTATAGGTTTTTGAGCTGCATGTGTATGTTCTGAACCCACAAATAATTTGAGCTTTCTGAACATGGCTCGACCCAACGGATTTCTAGGCAACATACCTGAGACAGCACTTTGCAAAATACGCTCAGGGGCTTTTGCTTGTAACTTGTCAAAAGATATTGATTTTATACCACCGGGGTAACCCGTATGACTATGGTATATTTTATCGGTTGTTTTGTTACCTGTAACAACAACTTTTTCAACATTTACCACAATGATGTAATCACCGGTATCTACGTGAGGCGTATACTCGGGCTTGTGTTTCCCGCGTAATCGACTGGCAATCTCAGTCGATAAACGACCCAGAGTTTTGCCTGCTGCATCCACCACGAACCAGTCTCTTTGGACTGTTTCCGGTCTGGCGCTGAAGGTTTTCATAATTTGACTCACCTTAAAATGGCACAATATGGTGCCAAACCACTAAATAGAAAGGCGCGAATTCTACAACAAACATCATGCAGGATCAAGGAAAACTGGACTATCCGGCTATATTTATAATTCTCTTCATAGAATCTACAATATCCTTTACCAAATCATTGGGAATAAGATAAAAAACACTTATAATCAATGCTTAGTTCAATGTTTATCCGTAGTTCACCTACCAAAAAAGGAAATAACCATGGCCGCTGAAAAAACACGTAAACTCACAGCAATCAAAGATCGTTACACCAAATCACAAATCCTGGCTGAAATATCTGAAAATACGGATTTAACCCGTAAACAAGTTGCAAGCGTATTTGATGAGTTGGAACTGTTGATTACCCGACATGTCAAAAAACGTTCAGCTGGAGAATTTACTCTTCCTGGCATATTAAAAATCAGTACCGTTAAAAAGAAAGCTGTAAAGGCTCGTAAAGGCATTAACCCTTTTAGTGGTGAAGAAACCATGTTTAAGGCTAAACCTGCCCATACAGTCGTTAAAGTAAGACCTTTAAAGAAATTGAAAGATATGGTTGATTCTTAATTAATCAAATTTACAGTTTCCAAAAAAATGGGCCTTTGGGCCCATTTTTTATATGTCGGTACTACCTCAAAGCCAATTTACTTTTCTAAAACCAGGTACTTTTCAAATAAGGGTTTTCCTGGCATTTTATAAATAGCAGAATATTCTTTACCTGACTTAGTGACAACTCCCTGAGAAGCATATAACCACTGTTCACGCTTTCCATTAATATCAACATCTAACTTATAAGCAAAATCCGGGCGTCGTTTAAATATAATGACGGTTTTATCAAACCAGCTCTTTTCAATCAAAACTAACTCTAAAGGCTCCACTATTTCACTAATAAGATGTCCTTTTAGATCAGAAATAGTCACTTTTGTTAATTTAGTATCTGTTGGTTTAACTTCTGTTGATTTAACTACAGCAGATCTAACAGGATCTGGATTAGGGCCAGATTGTTTGCAGGAGGTCGTTAACAAACCTGAAGAAATAATCATAAAAATGAGAGTTAATCTATATAAGTGAGCCATAAAATTTTTATCTCTTACCAAAAGACAGCGTATGTACGCTGAACCAGGCATAATGAATGATTAGTGGTATATACCACTAATCATTCAAAAATAGAACCATACGTCAGTTATTCGCACTTCTTAAATTGACGACGTAATAGCAATAACCCTAGTAGGCTAAGACCAACGCTTCCACCACCACCACCACCGCCACTAGACGGTGACGACGGTGGTGGTGGAACCGCAATATCTGTTACCGTCACTGTCACCGTGGCTGTATCACTAGCACCTGAAAAATCGGCAACAGTGACTTCAAAAACAAGGGTGGTAGAGTTACTAACCTCTGGAGCTGTAAATGATGCCTGAGCGTTATTTTCATTGGTAAGCGTTACTTGATCCCCAGATGTTTGTGTCCAGACAAAGGATAAGTTATCACCATCAACATCAGTGCTGTTACTAGCATCCAAAGTCACGGCATTACCTTCAGCAACTGAGATCGTTGAGTTTAAAACATTAGCTACTGGTGCTATATTAACAAAAGGAGCAACAGTTACACTGACATTCTCTGAATCAGATAAACCTTCAGGATCGGTGGTTGTAACTTTAAATGCAAAGACGGTTGGTGCATTCACATCTGGTGCTACAAATGAGGCTTGATCTGTGCCTGCATTAGTCAGACTGACAGAAGCTCCAGAAGTTTGTTCCCATAAGAAAGTTAAAGTATCACCATCGGGATCAGTGCTGTCACTGGCATCCAGCAATACCGTATCACCCACAGTTGCGTTAATGCTGGTTTGTGCAACATTAGCGACAGGTGCCTGATTTATGTTATTCATCGAAAAACCAGTTACGCCATCAATCCAAACTGTATCACTTCCACCAATTGTATTACCGTCTTTTTCATAACTCCATCTTAATGTATGAGTACCTACCTCTATAGGAAAACTAACCGTGTGCCAATCAATTTCTCCAGACCATGTAGATATCAACACACCATCTATAAAGAATTTCAAAAAATCAAAACCTGTTTCTGTCGTGGTCTTAACCACAAATCCAATAAAATTATTTTGTCCAGTAAAATCGGCTGAAACTTCAATGGCAGAGTTCTGACTATCACCTATTGAACCTGATTTAAGGCTAAAACTTCCTTCGAAAACAGGAGTACTAACAACTTCCCAATTAGCATTTGCTCCAGTAGCCATCACCCAACCCGTTGGTATTTGCCCATTTGCCAGGAACAACTCTCCCCCCTGATTAGACACAACTAAAGCTGAAGAAACTGTACGCCCACAGCCAGTTACATCTGTAACTTTAACATTCACATTGTTTTGAAAAAGAAAAGTATAAATAAAGTCGGGAGATTGCTCGGTGCTGTCAATTTGACCATCCAAATTAAAATCCCATGCATAAGTATAAGGAGCTTGTCCACCTGTGGCATTCACTGAGAAATTAACCGTATCACCAATCAAAACTGAGTTTGAATTAAGAGAAATTACTGCATCTGGAGCCTGACAACCGTTAATGCCATTTAGAGTCTGTGCACCTGAATCACCTGAATCCAACCAGGTTTTAACCTGTCCTTGCGAGGTACCATCACCTAACCAATGCTTGGCCATACGTCCGTACCAATCAGGAGAATCAGGTGCACTACAAGAAGCTAAACCACCGGTCAATGTCCCAACAATATGATGACTACTATTCCAAATTGCCGATCCCGAAGATCCTCCTTCAGTAGTTCCATCATCCCAAGCACCAATTCGCAAATGGGTTCCATTGACAGTAGTAGCATCACTACCATTAGGGGTTATGGTCAAAGGGTCATCATCAAAGCTGATGCGTTTTTCATCCCCAGCTGGATGATGAACACCCACTGCTGATGGAGGAGCAATATCACGATTATCCCAACCCGCCCAATAAGTATTAAAACTTGCATCCGGTGTAGAATCCAATTCTACCAAAGCAAAATCAGAAGATTGTAACGAAGAACGAAAAATTGCACCCGTTTGAAATTGATTTAGCTGTCCATCAGGTGTTCCGGCACAAACAGTCGTTTCATAATTCCAATAAAAAACCATAGATGGGCTAGTAGCTTGAGATGGTCCACAATGTTGGGCGGTAAGAAAATAAGGAGTACGATCACCAGCAACATTATTAACCAGCGTTCCGGTACAAAGAAAAGTTCCTGCTGGCGAAGTAATGGTGTATCTTGCAACTGAACGAATTTCATCCCGCCATTGATCAGCTACCGTACAGACCACGTCATTATTACAAGAACCTGACTTATTTATGTCATCAGAGCTGATCCCCCGATACCCCTGATTAATTTGCTTCAGTTCAAAACGCAAATAGGGTTTCATTTTGATTGGTACATTGATCTCAATAGTGACATTATCTGCCTGAATAATGGGCGTCCATAATTGTTTGTGGGCTTTATTATCTTTGTCCGTAAATGGTCCGATAAGCTGACTGCGATCACGAGAGTATAAAAATAATCTGGAACCATGAGGTAAAAATACGTTGTTAAATCCCAAATTCAGTGATTTACTACCTTTAGCAACAATTTCCAGGCGCCAAATTGCAATACCATCCTTTTCAACCCAACTTCCGGTTTTTGTGTAGTTTTTCTCTGTAGCTTGGTGAGGCATAGCAAATCGATAAGGCCCTCCCATGATTTCTCGTTGGACGTCTTCTTTTTCAAGTTTTTTTATATCAAGAGTAGATAATCTTAACTGAGGAGCCTCAGCCAAAGTAAATTCTGATTGAAAGGTAAAAGGAAGGATTTTTCTGGAGTCAGGCGGATTATCACCCTGATTTAAAGGTTTATCTTCTGCCCAAATTAGAGTTTGTGTGCCACCAAACAAACCCAGAAACAAAAGAAAAGCTACTTTAATATTCATAGTCACGCCCATCAAAAAAGTTTATGACTAAAGTTTAACTTATTTAGGCGTAATTAAAATATGAACTATTCACACTTTAGGAAATATATCCCCTTTTTTCAGCTAAATAACTCCTTTGAACTTACTACCTTTCACTCGCAATAGATTTAAAAGTTGAATGCGATACCAATTACATCTACATTCTTATGACAAAAAAATCTGAATACCCTCAGACAAATATATTTTATACAATTAGTATAATGATGTTTTGCACAATTCAGATTTTTTTTGGTCATATCCTGCCAAAACTTCTTGGTTTTTATAAAAAAGATGAAAATATCTATAAAGTGTGAATATAACAAGTTACTTTGCAAAGAATCATTTTTAAACTAGAATGAGACTGGGGATTTTGGAAAAAAGAGAATGTAATTTATTGAATTACATCTTATCCCCATTTTTTAAAAAGAAAATAATCACAGTCACATCAGGTGACTTACACAAGCTCGGGAGCAATACTGTGAACAAATTATCAGGGATAATTCTTTTAGTAACCATTTTAGTTTTACCTGCGAAAACAATTTTAGCCGATGATGAATACCAGGGGAGTTATTTTTCTTTGGGTGCCAATCATATGGAGTTTGATAAAGATCGTGATTTTGATGATGATGAAGACATCTATTTTACTGCCGGTTATCAATTTGATAACCATTGGGCGTTGGAATTAACCTACTCCAGATTTGACGTAGAAGCCAATAACATCAGGTTTGATTCTGATTTCTGGTCCTTCAGTGGTGTCTATCGAGATCAGCCGAAGGGTGAAGACTCCTTATTTTACAAAATAGGGGCATCAAGACAATACTTTCAGGGTTCAAGCAGAGATACTGGCGGGTTAGCAGGTTTGGGTTATGATTTTGCTAATAAAAGTAGATTTTCCTGGCAACTTGGCACCGATGTTTTTGTTGGAAGAGGCCCAAGTCGCTTCGATTTCATTCCGTATATAGGCCTTAGCTACTTTTTTGGAAAAACAAGTGCTCCTATAGCTGTCGCTCCAATCCAACCAAAAGACTCTGATAATGATGGCGTTATTGATGATAATGATAACTGCCCAACTACCCCTCCAGGAAGAACGGTTGATAGTCGTGGTTGTGAACTAGATTCCGACAACGATGGCGTCAAAGATGCACTTGACCAATGTCCCAATACAGCAGCCGGTCTAAAAGTAGATAATAAAGGTTGTCATAAGGTTTTAAAGAAAGATGTTTCTATCAAACTGGATGTCAAATTTGAAAACAACAGCAGTGTGATCTCTGGCAATTTCCATAATGAAATAAAAAAAGTAGCAGATTTCATGAAGGAATATTCAAATACCAGAGTTGTAATTGAAGGCCATACCGATAACACAGGTGCTGCAAGTTATAATCAGTTCCTTTCTCAAAAACGCGCCGAGAAGGTAATGAATTATCTTATACAAAAACTAGGGATAAATGCCTCCAGAGTGTCAGCTATTGGTAAAGGCGAAGAATCACCTATTGCCGATAATGCAACTGCGGCAGGAAGAGCTATCAATAGACGTGTTCAAGCAGAAATTAAAACCAGCATTAATGTAGTTCAATAAGCTGTTTCACGCTCGATAATTCTAGCAGTTCGTACAGATAATAGATTGTACGAATTGCCAGAATTTAAATTAAATTGAAATTTCAGTCTATTTAACCGGAATACTGTTTAAGAAATTTTCACCACAAAGGGCACGAAGAACAGAGCCCTTCGTACCCAAAGCACTCGCTGCGCTTATGTGGCAGACTCTGGTAAATAAAATTTTTTTGTAACTATTCAGCTTACCCCTAAAATGAGCCATTTCATCGTTCAAAAATGGTCAAATAATCGAGTATACTCACATTTTTTGCCTCAAACTGGCTCATTTTAGAGGCAACCTGAACAGCTACGGGCACATTTAACAACTCGCTGAATAGTTACATTTTTTTTCTCTTATCCAGAACTGAAGTTATTTAGTAATAATGCTCTGGCCACCTTTTATAATTGTTTCAGCATCAGCGCGTGGTGGAATATTAGCGCCCTTTTCAGCTGCTGGCCGACTATAGATTTGCTCTGACCAACGTTGTAGATTATCCAGGCCTTCTATCTCAACCCCGGACCATTCATAGGTACGTACCCAGGCCCAGTTAGCCATATCTGCAATGCTATAATCTCCAGCTAAAAATTCATGATTGGCCAGATGTAGATCTAAAACCTGAAATAGTCGCCTGACTTCATTTTGATAACGATCAATCACCACCTGTATTTTTTCCGGGAAATACCGAAAAAACACATTAGCCTGCCCCATCATTGGACCCACGGCTCCCATTTGAAACATCAACCATTGCATCACCTTTGCTCTTTTTTTCATGTCTTGTGGTAAAAACAAACCGGTTTTTTCAGCCAGATAAATCATAATAGCGCCTGACTCAAACAGCACAAAATCATCATTATCTCTATCGATAATTACAGGAATCCTACCATTAGGATTCATAGCTAAAAATGATTTTTCTTTCTGTTCACCTTTTAAAAGATTTATTGGTTTAACTTGATAAGCTAATTTCATCTCCTCAAGCGCAATACTCACTTTATGACCGTTTGGTGTTGCTGCAGTATATAATTCTATCATTTCTCATTAGCCTCAATGGCTTTTAGTCTTTCTATTGACTCGATATTAGTTTATCCCTCTAATCAGGCATAATGAATGATTAGGGGGATATATGGAGTTAGTTAATTCTTTGAATATACCCTTAATATTGGAAATTTATTTCTCCCGAAATTAAGGAGTAATGTTTTTTCTTCATGACCATTAAACTTATATTCCACTTTATGAGGATGGCGTTTTTCTCCATTAGCAAAAAGTGCCAATATGTGTTCTCGATCAAATAATCTCTGACTTGAAGATTGATTATATATAGTAATTGTTGCCCATCTTTCACCAGAGTTATTACTCATCATCAAAGCGGCCAGCACTTCAAACTCACCCACTTTAGGTTCTTCGTTATCCTCATCATCAAACTCAAGAATAATCCCTTTGGGTACTGGCTCGTCAATGGTAAGAGTTGCACCTCTTGGTGTTTTTTCAGCATAAGAGACATGTTGAAATGCAATCAAAAAAACCAGAGATAAAACAAATCGAATAATATTCTTCATAGTCAGCCTCAAATGTAATCTATATTCCTAATCATTCATTATACCTGATTAGGGTGTTTCATCCTTAAGGGAAGTTAGAGTAGAGCCCTTGTTAGACGTTACAGTCTACAGATTTCATTTGCCAATATCCCAGAAAACAACTCCTCAGGATAACATATGCCCCTAATCATTCATTATGAATAATAACGGCTATATAAAAAACCCGTTATCAAACTATGTCTGATAACGGATTCTGATCCTGTCGCTCTGCTTAATCAAAACTTAACAGGTCATTCACCCTCTCATTCTTTTAACAAAGTGAAAAAATTAAGTTTATTTCCATCCAAATCTCTAAAATAGGCTGCGTAGAAGCCTCCTCCACGAAGTCCTGGAGCGCCTTCATCTGTGGCACCAAGCTCCAGCGCTTTATTATAAAGAGAATCGACTTTTTCTTTGCTATCCGCCACCAGAGCCACCATCACTCCATTGCCTACGGTTGCGGGATTACCATCATTGGGTTTAATAACACAAAGGCCAGCTTTATCAGGACTACTAGCCCAGGCAATGAATGAGTCAGACTCCATGAAGCGGCCTGCGCCAACTTCGCCCAGTAAGGCGTCATAAAATGATGCGGCTTTTTCTATATCGTTAGTTCCGAGAGTAACGTATCCTATCATGTTTTTTTCCTCTGATTTTAATGGGTGAATATAGTGGGGTAAATTAAAAAACTGTAGCACGCTTTGCTAAAAACGCAATCAGCGCATATCATAGGCACTTACCCTGAGAGATTATTTTGCTCAAAAACTTTCTATTTAACCTCAACTCGACTTATAAACTAAAATTTACAAGTTCACACTGACCATTAGCACAGCGGCAGTAACTACCTGTTTCTCCCCAATCACCTAATACAATCCTTTCTGCATGCTTTTGTGGTAGACTACTCTGTGATAGATGATGATAAAACTGACGATGCGTATGGCCGTGGATCAATCTTTGTGTTTGAGACCCTATTAACACCTTGATAACTTCGTCTGGAGTGACATCCATGATTTCACTGTTTGTTTTTTGGGAACGATTATTTTGTTGTAGATTTTGTTCCTCGCCTTTTTTTAATAATTGATTTTTTTGACTTTGCTCACGCATTTGCCTGGCAATGTTAATTCTTTGTTCAAGAGTCTGGCTTAAAAAGACTTGTTGCCACTGTGGGTTTCTTACTTGCTGTTTAAAGGCCTGGTAGTCGAGATCCAATGTACACAAAGAATCACCGTGCATGATTAATGTTGGCGTTTCACCAATGTTTTGCACACTACATTCAGGTAATAGCTGACCTCCTGTACTTTTAATAAATTCATCAGCTAATAAAAAATCTCTATTTCCACGTACAAAAAATAAACCTTTTCCCAGCTTTGAATATTGAAAAAATGCCTGGATCACTTTATCTGATAATTCTGTTCTAAAATCATCTCCAATCCAGTATTCAAACAAGTCCCCCAATACATAAAGATTATTGGAAGCTGGGGCAATTTCTGTCATGAATTTGAAAAACAATTGAGGGACATTTTTTTGTCCCTCATGTAGATGCAAATCAGATATAAGTAGATCCATGTTTTATTTTTTCACTACAAAGTAAAAATTATTCATCCGTTGTTTTATCAGCATCAGCTTCATCAACACTTGTCTCATAGGCTTTAAGAACTACAACATCTTCAACTGGCACATCTTGATGACCTGCTTTATTGCTTGTTTTTACCTGTTTGATTTTTTCTACAATATCCATACCTTCAACCACTTTTCCGAAAACACAATAACCCCAGCCCTGAGGTGTTTCAGAAGTAAAATCAAGAAATGCATTATCCTTAACGTTAACGAAGAACTGGCAGCTGGCAGAATGTGGATCATTAGTTCTTGCCATGGCAACAGTACCTACCGTATTAGAAAGCCCGTTATTGGCTTCATTCTCGACTGGCTCATTGGTTGTCTTTTGCTTCATTCCCACTTCAAATCCTCCACCTTGAATCATAAAGTTTGAGATGACTCGATGAAAAATGGTGCTATCATAATGACCTTCATTCACATAATTCAAAAAACTGGCAACGGTTTTTGGTGCCTTTTCTGCATTAAGTTCAAGGGTGAAACTGCCTAAATTTGTTTCAAAAATAACCACGATACTCTCCGTTTAAATATAAAAGTTTGGTAACTATTCAGCTTACCCCTAAAATGAGCCATTTCGTCGTTCAAAAATGGTCAAATAATCGAGTATACTCACATTTTTTGCCTCGAACTTATTGCCATGGATGGCATGTACACAGGTTTTGCAGGAGCCAAAAGCCTGAGACTCATTTTAGGGACAACCTGAACAGCTACGGGTACATTTAACAACTCGCTGAATAGTTACAAAGTTTGTTTATAGCTTGTTAACCTGTATGTTTAATACTTTTCTTTCTCGCAACTCGCAACTCGCAACTAAATTAAGGCATCTTAAAAGCTTTTCTAACAAGTCTTACTTTCTTGATAATGACATCATCAATAGGACGATGTTTACCAAGGTAAAGATCTTCACTAACTTCGACCTTTTCTATAGCTAACACCACATCCATACCCTCCACCACTTGACCAAAAACAGCATAACCAAATTTCGTTGATGTTCCATCTAAACTCTGATTAGTACCTGTATTAAAATAAAATTGAGCCTTAGCGGAATGCGGCTGTGCAGATCTTGCCATGGCTATTGAGCCTGGAATATTTTTTAAGCCATTATAACTTTCATTTCTAATAGGGGCTTGTGTTGGTTTTTCCTTACCTTCAGGATTATATCCCCCACCCTGAACCACAAAACCTTTAACCACACGATGAAATATACTGCCATCATAAAAACCGCCATTAACATGTTTGGTAAAGTTAGCCACTGTTATTGGTGCTTTCTCCTGATTGAGTTCAACTACTATCACTCCCATACTGGTTTCGATTTTAACCCTGGGATTTTGTGCTGCATTCGCGGTCCCATTCAGTAGAACTCCACCAATAAAGAATGAAACTATAAGGATTGTTAGTATTAAAGTATTTTTATTAAACATAATTCAAACTTCTGATTAGGGATGCCGATAATTACGGGTAATGATATAATGTCTGGCCTCTGGGGTAAATCAACTCAATAAAAAAAATTTCAAGAGTAAGACTAAAAATGTTACAAATCTACAACAATCTAACACGTCAAAAAGAAGTTTTCACCCCTCTCGTGGCAGGGAAAATCGGTATGTATGTATGCGGTATTACCGTTTATGACTACTGTCATATAGGCCATGCGCGCACTTTCGCTGCCTTTGATGTAATGACACGTTATTTACGTCAATCAGGTTACGATCTCAATTTTGTCAGGAACATCACCGATATTGACGACAAAATCATTGAACGAGCTAATCAAAATAAAGAATCTTATGAATTACTTACTGAAAGATTTATTAAAGAAATGCATAAAGATTTTGAGACTTTGGGATTTGCAGCTCCTGACTCAGAACCCCGTGCCACCCATCATATTCCAGAGATCATTCAAATGGTGGAAAAGCTGATTGAACAAGATTTTGCTTATGCTACAAAAAAAGGTGATGTTTACTACGATGTGAGTAAATTCGAGAACTATGGCCAATTAAGTGGCCAGGATGAAGAACAATTACGAGCAGGTGCCCGAGTTGATGTTTCCACTGAAAAAAACGACCCCGTAGATTTTGCCTTATGGAAGTCCTCTAAACCTGGTGAGCCTTTTTGGGATTCTCCCTGGGGTAAAGGTCGCCCAGGTTGGCATATTGAATGCTCAGCCATGTCTACCTGTTGTTTAGGTAATCACTTTGATATTCATGGTGGAGGCTCTGATCTACAATTTCCCCATCATGAAAATGAAATCGCTCAAACTGAAGGGGCAACTGGTCATAAATCCGTTAACACATGGATCCACTCTGGTATGGTGCAAGTTGATAAAGAAAAAAT
Organism: Enterobacterales bacterium; assembly: GCA_041556195.1. Lineage (GTDB taxonomy): Bacteria > Pseudomonadota > Gammaproteobacteria > Enterobacterales > 21-14-all-40-8. Next base: position 20,309 of record JBFFIY010000027.1, on the reverse strand, counting down.
GTCCAAATCATTGAATAACTTTTTCACCATTCGTACCGTTCTTGAGAATTATGCAGGGGAAGTCGTCAGATTTTTTCTTGTAAACAGTCATTATCGTAGTGAACTCAATTATTCTCAAGAAAACCTGGATCGCTCTAAAGCTGGCCTGGAAAGACTCTACACGGCTTTAAGGGGCGTTGACTTATCTTCTGCGAATATCGATCTGGTTGATGACAGATACAAGAACAAATTTAACGAGGCTATGGATGATGATTTCAATACGCCAGAAGCTATCGCGGTATTATTTGATCTTGCACGAGAAATTAACCGGTTAAAACTTGAGGCACCAGAAAAGGTTGCCGATCATGCCGCACTACTCAAACAATTGGCTTCCGTTTTAGGGCATTTACAACAACAACCTGAAATCTTTTTGAAACAGGGGGTTGGTTCAAATCAAGATGAAGATGAAGATACTAAAATTGATGAGTTAGTCGCCTTAAGAAATAAAGCCCGTACTGAAAAAAACTGGACCGAGTCTGATCGAGTGCGCGATGAATTGGATACGTTGGGTATATCACTGGAAGATACTGCGGATGGGACTATTTGGCGTAGAAACTAATAACCAGATCCGAGTTTCGAGTTTCGAGTTTCGAGAGGCTAGCTTTTCTCGCATCTCGTATCTCAAACCTAGACAGGTTCAAAACATATTTCTACAAAAAAGCTACCAAATTCGGTATCAAACGGGATTAAAATAATTTGACCGCTGGTATTATGCCTCACCTGATGATGTTCCCCTGTTATCACTACAGGGGTTGCCATATCGAAATCATATCCCTTTTCGGCCAACAGGCGTTTGGCACCACCCGAAGGGCAAGCTAATAAGCGCCCATCTTCTTTGTTTTGAAAATTGGATTTAGAATAACTAATACTGCACTTTTGCTTACAGGACGTAAGTAAGGGGCGTGAGCAGGATGCGGAAGCTTCAAGCCTCGAATATGAACGCTTCTTGACTTGCTGAAACCTGCATTTCCAAGTATCACGGGTATATACTAATTTCGGGTTACAAATTCCTATAAACAACCATAGCTCACATTATTCAAAAATTCATCATTCAAAATAACGCAATAAACTATTTTTTCCCTTAGACAGAGTTAATTAAACTGGAATAATCTATATTTTCATTTAAAATATCATGAACTTGATCAGCAGTGACTGGTTTTGAAACTAAAAATCCCTGGACATATTTCCCACCCATTTGTTGTAGGCATTCCAACTGCCAGCCTTGCTCTACCCCCTCTACCACCACATTTATATCCATTGCATCTGCTAATGCAAATATCGCCTTGATAACATGGTTATCTTCAGGGTTAGAACTCATATCTGAAATAAAACTGCGATCAACTTTAACCGTGTTCATAGAAAATTTGTGTAGATAACTCAAAGAAGAGTAACCCGTTCCAAAGTCATCCAGCATTAAATGCACATCCATATCATTTAATTCTTTAATAACATGAAACACAGAATCTACATTTTCCACCAAAGCATGTTCTGTGATTTCTAACTTAATAGAACTACCAGAAAGTGTATACTTATCCAGTAATTGTTGTAATTTTTCAGGAAATGTCCTTAATGACAAATGCTTTCCTGAAATATTGACACTAATACTCAAATCCTCATATTGAGGATGCTTTAACAACCAGATTTTTAACTGACATATAACCTGTTCCAGCACATGCCAATCTATTTTTAGAATTAAATCTGATTTTTCTGCTTTTGGAATAAAAGCATCAGGCCTGATTAAACCTCTATCAGGGTGAAACCAACGAACTAAAGATTCAAACCCATGAACAACGCCAGAATTAATACAGATAATAGGTTGATAATACATCTCGAGTTGTGCAGACTCTATGGCGTCGATTATTTCACTTTCCAGATTGTTTTTTTCATTATTGCCTAATGACATGAAATCTTCATAAACACAATAACAACCTCGTCCTCTCGACTTAGCCTTGTACATAGCTTCATCAGCCTGGCAAAGTATTTCCTCTGCAGTTTGTCCGGGGTCTTGTGTACTGGAGATGCCTATACTGGTTGAAATTAATATCTTGTGCTCGCAAACCAATTTGGGTTCTTCGAGGGCTTGAATAATTCTTTCAGCCAACAGTTCAGCATGTTGTAAATCTGTTAGAGAATCTAACACTATGGCAAATTCATCCCCGCCAATTCTACCCAGGGTGTCACCTTTACGTAAACATTGTTGAATAACCTGACTCACCTCTTTCAGAAGTCCATCTCCAACAATATGACCAAAGGTGTCATTAACGGCTTTAAAGCGGTCTAAATCAAGAAATAAAATGGCGACATAATTCTCTTTTTTCCGTTCTAATAGACTCAAAGCATGCTTCAATCTATCCAATAATAAATGCCTGTTAGGTAAGCCTGTTAGAGCATCATGCATAGCTCTATGATGAAGATTTTCTTCATCGAGTTTACGTCTTAACGCTTCGCCAATATGTTGTGAGACGTAAATAAGTAATTCTTTATCTTTTTCACCAAACTTATATTTTTCTAAATAACTTTGAACAACAATGGCACCACTTAATCCCCGATCACTAAAAAATGGTACGCCTAACCAGGACACGGGAGCAGAGCCTATCAAATCAATATAATCTTCTTTGTGTAGCTTAAGTAAATCGCTGGTATTGGCAAGTAATGCTTTCCTTTCCCTTAATATCAATCCAGTAATTGTTCTTCGCAGGCGCTCCTCAGAAAAAAACTCATTGGGATCAATATTATCAACCGTATCGATAAAGTAAGGAAAATGGATCAGGTTTTTTTCTTCATCAAATATAGCGATAAAAAGATTATCGCTATACATCAGCTGACCAATTATTTGGTGAAGTCCTTTATAAAATTCGATGTGGTCTTCACTTGAGTGGGCAATTTCAGTAATAGCAAAAAGTGATGACTGTACTTTCTCCGAGTGTTTTAATTGGCTTATAGTTTCATTGTATCGTTTAACTTGTAATTCTTTTTCAAGTGTCAAATGCAAAATAGTTGAAAGAACTGATGAAAAATTATTAAAAAATTGACTTCTCTTTTCGTCTTCTAACCAATCCAGAATTAATAATCCCTGAAGTCTTCCATAAGACAAAAGGGCAATAATTGAGCGACATTGTTCATTTTGTTTTTTTAAAAAAATCGGAAGTGGTGAAGGTAAGTGGGCTTTAGTCTGCTTCAACAAAACATCAATTTCATCAGCCTTAAAGGCTTCGACAGCCGTTCCCCATGCTATTTCTTTCAACGGCTGAAACTTATTTTCATGAAGCAGGAAGATTGAGCAATAATTAAAACCAAGGTCATCAACTAAACTTTTTCCAACATGTTGAAACATACTGTCAACAGATGCAATCTCTAGTAAATTTACGGATAATTGGTGCACGGTATGAGCTAATTGGTCCTCAAAAACAACTAATTTTAATTCACCACTCATATATCCCCATCAAATTTACTCAGAAATAAAACTTCGATTGAATGAAAAGTTACCTTAACCTGTAACAATTTGCAACAATTATACCTCTGTGCACTGGAAATGAAGAATTTGAAACATAAAAAGCTACTATGCATCCATTGCCATTCCTTTAGACCTCCATTACAGTAGCCTACTGACCGTTAGTTAAACCAAAAGAGTGCAAAAATGCCGAGTAACAATCTCCATAATATTCATATTCTTTCACAGAAAGTTCTGATTACACCTGAAGAATTGCAAAGTAAGTACCCACTTTCCAACCATTCTACCGAGTTTATTAACCATTCTCGTGCCACCATCTCTAACATCATCCATGGTCAGGATCACAGATTACTCGCAGTTGTAGGCCCCTGTTCAATCCATGATATAAAGTCAGCTAAAGAATACGCGATTAAACTCAAGGCATTACATGATGAGTTAAAAGATCAACTTTTTATCGTTATGCGAGTCTATTTTGAAAAACCCAGAACAACCACTGGTTGGAAAGGCTTTTTGAATGATCCTTATATCGACGGTTCTTTCGATGTTGAAGAAGGCCTGCATCGAGCAAGGGAGTTATTACTATGGTTGGCGGAACTAGAACTACCAGTGGCTACCGAAGCACTAGATCCTATCAGCCCACAATATTTATCAGAACTCTTTAGTTGGTCAGCTATCGGTGCACGAACTACCGAATCACAGACTCATAGAGAAATGGCCTCTGGCCTCTCGATGCCGGTAGGATTTAAAAATGGCACCGATGGAAACCTGTCTATTGCTGTCAACGGGCTAAAATCTTCTGCTTCACCTCACCGATTTATGGGTATTAATCGTCAAGGCCAGGTTGCCTTATTGCGAACCCAGGGTAATCCCGATGGTCATATCATTCTAAGAGGTGGAAAACAGCCTAATTTTGATTCAGTCAATATTGCTCAGGCTGAGAATAAATTAAAAGAGGCTGGATTAAACGCCAGTTTAGTCATCGATTGTAGTCATGCAAACTCCAATAAAGATTTTCGACTGCAACCTCTGGTTGCTAATAATGTTGTATTACAAATTTTGGCTGGAAACAGCTCTATTATAGGCATTATGCTCGAAAGTCATCTAAAAGAAGGCAATCAATCGGATCAAACTGCACCTGATAAAATGGAATACGGCGTTTCCATTACAGATGGTTGTATTGATTGGGATTGCACTGCAAATTTACTAAAACAAATAACTCAGGATCTGGAGCCTGTTTTGAAATCCAGAGTACACACAAACTATACTCAAACAGAAACGAAATAACTTCTCCATTAAAAAGATCAGAAACTATGACTGAACCTCTAACACCATTACGGGAACAGATTGATGAAGTTGATCAACAATTGCTTGATCTTCTATCAAAGAGATTACAACTTGTAAAACAGGTAGGTGAACTAAAAAGTGAGCTTGGTCTTCCGGTTTATGCACCTGAACGTGAAGCAGAGATGTTATCTAAACGGCGAGATGAAGCTTCAAAAATGGGACTGTCTCCTGATTTAATCGAAGATGTTTTACGTCGCACCATGCGTGAATCTTATGCATCCGAACAAAATAGCGGATTCCGCTGTGTTAAACCTGATATCAAAAAAATAGTCATTATTGGCGGCGCAGGTAAACTGGGACAAGTTTTTGTCAAACTATTTAGATTATCAGGTTATAAGGTAGAGATCCTTGAGAAAGACGATTGGCCACATTCAGACTCCATTTTAAAAGATGCAGGTTTAGTGATAGTGGCGGTTCCAATCAAAATCACATCTCAGATCATAAGCCAGTTAACAATGCTTCCTTTAGATTGCATTCTCGCGGATTTTACCAGTATAAAAACCCAACCACTCAATAGCATGATGAAGATCCATAAAGGCTCCGTAGTTGGATTACATCCCATGTTTGGACCAGACATTGCCACCATGGCAAAACAGCTGGTAGTGGTTTGCCATGGACGTTTGGCAAAAAACTATCAATGGTTAATTGAACAAATCAAAATCTGGGGAGCTCATATTTATGAAACATCCCCTGAAGAACATGATAAAGCCATGAGATTAATTCAGGCGCTTAGACACTTTACGTCATTTAGTTATGGAGTACATTTATTGGAAGAAAATGCAGACATTGAGCAATTACTTAAATTAAGTTCTCCCATTTATCGTTTGGAATTAGCCATGGTTGGGCGACTGTTTGCACAGGATGCAAAACTTTATGCGGATATTATTTTATCTTCTCCACAAAATGTAGAAATGATTAAAAATTATCATCATCGGTTGGGAAAATTAATTCAATTATTGGAAAATTCTGATAACAAAGCTTTTATCAATAAATTTGAAAAAGTCAGTGACTGGCTGGGGGAATATGCCCAGATATTCCTGGAAGAAAGCCAAACTTTATTACAACAAGCTAAAGACACTCAGACTATTAGATAGTTGCGAGTTGCGAGTTGCGAGTTGCGAGTTGCGAGTTGCGAGTTGCGAGTTGCGAGTTGCGAGTTGCGAGTTGCGAGTTGCGAGTTGCGAGTTGCGAGTTGCGAGTTGCGAGATGAGTATCAAGTTAGATCAATATAAACTCAACAAGCTTTCAAAATATCGTTCTTTTCCACTCAAAGGATCGACGAAAGAAATAGATTTTGCTAATAGTTTTAACGGGTTTGAAAAATTCTTATCTTTCCAATTTTGTAAGCATGGATAAAATGGATCGTTTATTATCGGGATCCCTAACTCTGAAAGTTGCACTCTTAACTGATGTTTTTTTCCCGTCACGGGTTTTAATTGATAAAGACCAATGTCACCTCTTTTTTCTATTAATTCAATATGAGTTTCAGAGTTAGCGTCACCTTCAACCTGCTGCATTCTAAAAAATGGTTCTCCTTCAACTAATCGACTTTTATAAGTTAGAGGTAAATCTAATTTATCATTTAATGGCGCTAATGCATGATAGAGCTTATTAACTTCACGCCTTGCAAAAAGTGATTGATAATCTCCCCTTGTTGCAGAATCAACAGAAAATAAAACCACTCCAGCCGTTTCTCTATCTATTCTATGTAAAGGAGACAGATGATCCAGCTGTAATTTTTTTCGCAACCTGACCAACAAAGTCTGATGTAAGTACTCACCAGAAGGCACAACAGCTAAAAAATGAGGCTTATCCACCACAAGTAACTGTGGATCCTGATAGAGAATTTTTTCTTGAAAAGGCACTTCTATTTCATTATCCAGCTCTCGATAATAATAAATCCGAACACCACTAAGGTATGGGCTATCTTCAGAGAATTGGAAGCCTTTTTCATCAACCACCTGTTTACGCTGCATTCTTGAAACCCAAACGCCCTCATCTACATCCGGAAATTTAAATAACAGATACTCAAGTAGGGTTTTCCACGAACCTTCGGGTAACCAGGTGGTGCTTGGCCCTACACCATCACGAATGGGTAGCGGCGTTTTCATTAGCTCTCAATGACTTTATTGTGTTGATTTTTGAAAACGCTCAAACAAAGCATAATAATCCTCTGACTTCACTGCTCCTACAGTCAACCACTGAGTCATCAAAGTCTCTTTGGTATCTGTACTTCTCTGACTTTCTCCAAAACCCTGTTGCAGTCTTTCAACCTGTATTGACATTCGTAACTTTTTATCTGTTTCCGGTGTCTCTACATCATTCAATATTTCAGAAAAAATACACAGTTTTCTTAAAAATGCTTCGTTTAATTCTAAATCACTAATTTTAATAGATTGAATATTTTTAATTTTTTCTTTAATTAAATTTAGCTCAGTTTGCGGAAGATCCTTCGTGTCCGTCAGGCTTTGTTGTATTTTCAAAAGGTTTTCTTCATTTTTGTTACCTGTTGTTTTTTCATTTAGCTGTTCACACAAATAAAGACGAACCATATCATTCAGTTCAAACAGCCTCCTCCATAAAACAGTCTTTTCCTTGTATTTTTGAGCCTCAATCTTATCTTGATATACTTGCTCCAGCTTCTCAAATTTTTGGTTAAACTTTTTCTCTTCATTATGGCCTAAATGTTCTAACTCCAATAAATTATTTTTCAATTGCGATATCTGAGTTTTTGCATTTAATAATTCTTCACCTGAAAGTTTGCAAATTTCCTGTAATTGATAACAGATCTCTTCTGCTTCTTTTTTAATTGCTCTTTGTTGTTCTTTATGTGCTTTGTTACTCTGAAGTCTTTTTTCAAAAACTTTATCGCAACACTTTCTAAATTCAGTCCATAAAGTTTGATCTTTTTTCCTGGTAGAAAAACCGATTTTTTTCCATTTCTGCTGCAGGCTTTTTATCTGCTCTGTTGCATCAAACATATTCTCAAGCTCTAGAGTATGTTTTGCCTTTTCAACAAGTTGTTGTTTTTGTTCAGCATTTTTTTGATATTCTTCTTGCAGTTTTTGATAAATCTTATCCATTACCTTATCAAAGGTTGTTTGTATTTTTTTATTTTCATTGTGTTCAACAGGCGAATATGACTGCCACTCATCTCTTGCTACCTTCAGAATTTTTTGAACTTTTTTCCAATCAGCATTATCCCAATCAGAGCCTCCATAAAAAACTTCCACCTGTTTAGTAAGAACTTTGCGTTTATCCAGATTTTGACGACGTAATTCAGCCAACTTCTCAAAATGTTGCTTACAGGGTTGATAAGCTTTTTCTGCAACCGAATGAAATGATTTCCATAAATCCTCATCCTGACTTTGATTACCTTTACTTAACGCTTTCCACTGCTCTTGCAATGTTTTGATCTGTTTAGCTAAGACTTCCGGGGGCAATGTGCTGGCCACTAACCCTTCCATCTTCTCTACAAGTTCATGTTTTTTTGGTTGCACCGCATAATTTTGCCAGTCTTGCAATTTTGACAATGGTTCATCAAGAGACTTTATCTGTTTATCTAAAGACGCGGGAAGATCCGAAAAAGCTGATATTTGTTTATCTAAGGTTTTTCTTATGCCGGCAGCCTCTCTTAATTTTCCTTTTGAAATCGATACTCGGACTCTTTTAACTAAACTCGTTAAGTGGTGTATGCTGTTTTTTCTATTTTGCTGTTGTTCTTGTTTTCTTTTTTGAGCGTCTTTTATCACATCGGTAACTTGCCGGGTCAAATCTGAAGGTTTATCCTCAACAAAGGTGGCAACTGATACTCTTTTTTTCAATGCATTGACGATTTTTTCAGAACAGTTTTTATCAGAACTCACTTGATTGGTATGCGCTAGCGTTGTTCCAAAATCAATGAGTTGTTTAAGCAATATTTCTATCGCTTCTAATAACTCATTAAATAAGGCTTGATGTGATGATTGTTTTTTATCTTTTTTAGTCGTTTTCCATCTTTCTTTCAAAGAATTGACTGAAGATTTAACATCTTCTAACAAATTACTTTCTATTGTTTCTGCCGAATATAATGCAGCAATAATCAAACGTGATTCGGTCAAAATCTGTTGTTGTTCACTCTCACTATTGGCAATAGCTAATTTTTGTAACTTCTGTTCTTGAATAAGCTCAGCTTGAGTATTGATTATTTTCTCACACACATGAAATGCAAGTTCTATTTCCTGTGCAATTGTTGGCTCAGCATCTTTTTTTAATTTTTGCCATTCGCCGGATAAATGCTTGGTTTTAGCTTCAAAAATTGAGTCATATCCATTCTTACTATGTTTTTCAAAAGAGATTAACAGGTTTGAAATTTTTTCAGATGTTTCAAGTTGAATTTTCGCTTGTTGCTTTATGAAATCCAGTTTATTTTTAACAATTTTAAAAACCGCTTTATCTTTACCTTTCACTTCTTTTAATAAACGTTGCAATACAGCCCCATTTTTTAACTGTTCTGCTGCCAACTGTCTTACATAAACCACTTCAGAACTTAGACACAATTCAAATAAATGTTCTTCATCCAGTGATTCAATCATCGTTTTTAAAAAATGGTCATTCTTTAAATGCCCCGCAATAGTTTGTAAAACCTTAATATCGCCAAGATCTGATAATACTTCATAAAATGACAGCAAATCATTATCAATTAAATGAGATAATCGTAAAATGGCCTGATGCTGTTTAAATGATTCATCTTTTACAACCACCAATTGCTTTAGGATCTCCCCATAGGGTAACAAAGCAATAGCACCTGCCTGCAGTCTTTTTTCATCACTAGCGATGATGTCCCGCAACTCTTCAATAGTACAGGTTTGTAAGTTCTGAATCTTTTGCTCAAGAGTCAATGGTGCAACCTTTGTCTTCTTGAATCGAGATAACAACTTCATTAATGCCTCCTAAGATTTTCAAATAGTTCGTGTATCAATTCTGGAACTCACCTGATTCTATATCAGTATTTGCCTGAATTGGGTAAAAATATGCTATGTTATCAGGCCCAATGACTAATTGCTGAGTCCTTTTATACAATATGATGCGTTTTTTGAGCTTTTCCATAATGTCTGCGGTCAAAATACTATCAGGCATCTTTTACCGCTATGAGGTCAACTGGTTCAATAAAATTAAACCACATGACTGGAAACGTATCCAAATGGTGATCTTCCTTAATCATACCAGCCTTTTTGAACCGCTTTTTATTAAAATAGCTCCCTTTAATTTTATCTGGCGCCTATCCAAAAACCTTGTCGTGCCTGGTGCGGATATCACTTTAACGCGTCCTGTTTTAGGAAAATTCATTAAAGCCCTGGCGCCTGGTTGTATCCCTATATCCAGAAAAAAAGATGAAACCTGGGAACATTTCATGAGCCATGTAAATGACGACTCTATTACCGTTATTCTACCTGAGGGCCGCATGATGCGAAGAGATGGCTTCGATAAATTTGGCAAACCTATGACCGTTAGAGGCGGTATAGCAGACATACTTAAAAAAATGAACTCAGGCAAAGTGTTATTTGTTTATAGTGGCGGCCTACATCATATCCAGGCACCTGGAGATAAACTACCTAAATTATTCAAAAAAATCAAAGCAAATCTGGAACTGGTTACTATTGAATATTACAAGCATTTACTCGAAAAATCATCCATTGAAGATTTCAAACAAAGCGTCATGAAAGATCTCAACATGCGTTTAAAGCACCTGACACCTAAATCTTAACCTGCTTGCTAACTATTCAACGAGTTGTTAATTTAACCCTAATACATCATTCATACAATACATACCTGAAGGTTTATCTACTATCCACATAGCTGCCTTCAAAGCCCCTTTTGCAAAAATAGAACGATTGTAGGCTTTATGTTGCAGTGTTAATTGTTCGCCTTCCATTTCAAATTGGACTTGATGTTCACCAACAATTTCCCCTGCACGAATAGAACTAAACCCTATGGCGCCTTCTTTTCTCGGTTCATTTGAGAGATGTCGATCATACTCGGCCAATTCAGACAATGGAGCGCCTTTCTCTGATGCAATAGCTTCACCCAGACGCAGTGCAGTACCGGATGGAGCATCAATTTTATGTCGATGGTGAGCTTCAATAATTTCAATATCAGCTTCATCACCAATCACCTGTGTCATTAGTTTAGCTAACGCCAGAGCCAAGTTAACGCCCAAGCTCATGTTGGCAGACCATAGCACAGGAATTTTTGTACTGTAGGATTTGAGCCTGTCCATCTGCTCTGGAGAAAATCCGGTGGTACCCGAAACAAATGCAATACCTTTATCTGCACATTCAGAAGCAATTTTTAAGGAAAAATCAGGTAATGAAAAGTCTATGACACAATGCACCGTCTCAGAAAAATCAGACAGTGAAACGGCTATGGGTAACTTATTTAAATGGTTTGCTTCTCTTCCTAGAAAACCAATAAGGTTAATTGATTTTTGCTCGTCTGAAGAAACAGAAGCTGATCGCTGGGATTGAGAATGGAGTAAACTGATCAATGACTGGCCCATTTTACCCCTTGGACCAGTCATCACTAAATTGATCGGATCTTTATTTTTTATAATAGACATTCGCTCACTTAGTCATATTTTCAAAAAAAGACTTAACTCCATCTAACCAATTACTGGCTTGCGGACTATGCTTACCAGATTTACCATCCATAGTAGCACCAAATTTACTCAGTAAATCTTTTTGCTCTTTAGTCAGTTTAACAGGAGTTTCAACCACTACTCGACAAAGCAGATCGCCTTTGTAACCACCTCTCATAGAAGGCACACCGCGACCACGCAAACGGAATAGTTTACCGGATTGGGTCTCAGCTGGTATTTTCAACACAACCTTGCCTTCAAGAGTTGGCACTTCAAGTTGTCCGCCCAATGCAGCCGTAGCAAAATCAATAGGCACATCACAATATAAATTCTCACCATCACGTTCAAAAAGATTATGAGCTTTGAGGTGCATTTGCACATAGAGATCACCGGAAGGAGCACCAGGCTCACCTGCTTCACCTTCACCCGTTAAGCGGATCCTGTCACCATTATCAACTCCAGCCGGAACTTTAACCGAGAGTGTTTTTTCTTCTCTAACCAGGCCCTGGCCATGGCAATCAACACACTTATCTTTAATAGTCGTTCCATTACCGCGACAACTTGGACAGGTTTGCTGAACAGCAAACATACCTTGCTGCATTCTAACCTGACCGGCACCACCACAGGTAGAACAAGAGACAGGTTTAGTACCAGGTTTTGCCCCGGAACCCGAACAGGTTTTACAATGAACATGTTTAGGAACTTTAATTTCGACCTTACTGCCATGTACAGCCTGTTCTAATGTTATTTCAAGATTATATCTAAGATCAGAACCTCTTGCCGGCCCGCGCTGACGTCCACCACCACGGCCGCCGCCACCAAAAATATCACCAAACACATCACCGAAAATATCGTTAAAGCTTGCCCCGGCATTTCCACCACCTGCTGATTGTTCAACGCCCGCATGCCCATAACGATCATAAGCAGCTCGCTTTTGATCATCATTTAATACTTCATAAGCTTCTTTGGCTTCTTTAAACTTTTCTTCAATCGCTTTATCACCCTCATTTCGGTCAGGGTGAAGTTTCATGGCTAGACGTCGATAAGCCTTCTTTAATTCGGCTTTTTCTGCGTCTTTACCTACGCCAAGTATTTCGTAAAAATCTCTCTTTGACATACTTATCTCTTTATTAATTTTGCCTTTATTACCACGCAAAAAACTACCATGCAAAAACCAGGACGCAAAAAACGCGGGCAACCGAAACTGTCCGCGTTTGAACCTTATACTCACACACTAAAACCAAGCTCTATACTAAAGTGTTGAGAAGGTTCCTTAGATCAGGGAACAACGGGTTCTTCCCCCCCATTGTTCTTAACCCTTATGATCTTATTTCTTATCGTCAGTCACTTCTTCAAATTCAGCATCAACTACATTATCATCTGCCGGGGCTGCACCTGCATCAGTGGCATCGGCAGCTGCACCTTCACCAGCTGCAGCACCTTCAGCTTGAGCTTTGGCATACATACGTTCAGCCATTTTTGCAGAAGCTTTAGATAACTCTTCAGTCTTAGCTGTTATTTCATCTTTGTCGTTGCCTTTTACTGCTTCTTCTAAAGCACTGGAAGCAGCTTCAATGGCAGACTTTTCTTCATCAGATACATCATCAGCTTCAGCAACAGTCTTTTTAGTGGCATGAATCAAAGCTTCAGCCTGATTTCTTGCACCAACTAACTCTTCAAACTTTTTATCTTCATCGGCATGAGCTTCTGCATCTTGCACCATACGTTCGATTTCTGCTTCAGATAAACCACTAGACGCTTTGATCTGAATAGATTGCTCTTTTCCTGTAGCCTTATCTTTCGCATGAACATGCATAATACCGTTGGCATCAATATCAAAAGTTACTTCAATTTGTGGCATACCGCGTGGAGAAGGTGGAATGTCCATTAAATCAAATTTACCCAATGATTTATTTTGACCGGCCATTTTTCTCTCACCCTGAAGAACATGAACTGTTACAGCAGTTTGATTATCATCAGCGGTTGAAAATACCTGTGAAGCCTTAGTTGGAATGGTAGTGTTCTTATCTATCAGGTTAGTCATAACACCACCCATGGTTTCAATACCCAAAGATAAAGGCGTAACATCTAACAACAACACATCAGTCACATCACCAGAAAGTACCGCACCTTGAATAGCTGCGCCCATGGCAACGGCTTCATCAGGGTTAACATCACGGCGAATTTCTTTTCCAAAGAACTCAGCAACCAATTCCTGAACCTTAGGCATACGTGTCTGACCACCCACCAAAATCACATCATCAATATCAGATTTGCTCAAACCGGAATCTTTTAATGCCAGTTCTAGTGGACTTAAGGTTCGGTTAACTAACTCTTCAACCAAACCTTCTAATTTTGCACGAGTTATACGAATATTTAAGTGCTTTGGACCAGAAGCATCAGCTGTAATATAAGGCAAATTAACATCGGTTTGTTGTGCAGATGAAAGTTCGATTTTAGCTTTTTCTGCACCTTCTTTCAGGCGCTGTAGTGCTAATGGGTCATTACGTAAATCAAATCCGGATTCTTTTTTAAATTCTTCAACAAGATAATCAATTAAACGTAAGTCAAAATCTTCACCACCGAGGAAAGTATCACCATTGGTAGCTAATACTTCAAAAGTATGTTCGCCATCAACTTCCGCTACTTCAATAATAGAGATATCAAAAGTACCACCACCTAAATCATAAACTGCGATAGTGTGGTCGCCTTTACCTTTATCCATCCCATAAGCCAAAGCAGCTGCAGTAGGCTCATTGATAATACGTTTCACATCAAGACCGGCAATACGACCCGCATCTTTAGTCGCCTGTCGCTGAGAATCATTAAAATATGCCGGAACCGTTATAACCGCTTCAGTGACATCTTCACCAAGATACTCTTCTGCAGTTTTTTTCATTTTCTTTAAAACTTCAGCAGAAATCTGGGGTGGAGCAACAGGTTTATCATCAACCTGAACCCAGGCATCACCATTATCAGCTTTAACGATTTTGTAAGGCACCATAGAGGCATCTTTTTGAACAACTTTGTCATCAAAACGTCGACCAATTAGACGCTTGATAGCAAATAATGTTTGTTCAGGATTGGTTACAGCCTGACGCTTGGCAGGTTGTCCAACCAAAGTTTCGCCTTCTTTGGTAAAAGCTACAATAGAAGGAGTCGTACGACCACCTTCAGCATTTTCAATAACCTTAACATTCTTGCCATCCATAATGGATACACAAGAGTTAGTGGTTCCTAAATCGATGCCGATAATTTTGCTCATTAGTTGTTCTCCAATTTACTGTTTCTGATTGACTCTCTCAGAACGTATTAAATTTGTTGATTGTTTATTGATGTTGGGATCTCTTGTTGATTTTCAAGTAGTTTCCCGAGAATTCATGTTTAATTTCGTACTTATATTAATAATTAAGCTTTTTCATCCACTGGTTTGGACGGTCCACGGGCAACAATTACCCTGGCTGGCCTCACCGTACGCCCATGCAGCAAATACCCCTTTTGGAACACCTGCAATACATGATTAGCTTCAACTTCCTGACTTTCTAACATGGACATCGCTTCATGATGTTCAGGATTAAAAGGATGACCTTGTGGATCCAGTCTTTCAACACCATGTTTGGACATGGCATCAACCAATAATTTCATGGTCAACTCCAAACCTTCACGCATACCTTCAGCTTCTGCCCCCTCAATAGGGATATTCATACCCTGCTCCAGTGAATCCATTACCGGAATAAGATCGGTAACAAAACGTTCCAGGGCATATTTTCTGGCACTGGAGACATCCCGTTCACTGCGACGCCTTACATTTTCCGTTTCAGCCTTGGCTCTCAGGGCGATTTGATAGTTTTCATCAACCTTCGCCTGTAAATCTTCAATTTTTTGGCTGAGATCAATGCTTTCAGGCTGATTTTCATCTTGAACACCAGTCTCTGAAGCTGCCTGCTCTTCATTCTCAACCTCGCTTTCTAACACAGTTCGGGGTTGTTCGTTATTATCTTCTATGGGTGCATCGGTAGAGGATGTCATGCTTGTCTCCGTTTTTTCACTAACGATTTAGCCATTACACTTCGAACATTCAACGTTCTCAGCTCAGTTTAAAGGCCAATTTTTATCTTGAACCATATATGGGGATGGTTTGATATCGCTTCAAGTGCTGTTTTTGACTATTTTTAACGGGTAACTTGCCTGATTTGCAGTCTAAGCATAAAATCATGTTAGTTTGTAACTGTTCAGCAAATCATCAAAGCTTGTAATTATTCAGATTGTTTCTAAATAGTTATCTAAGTTTTTAATAAAAGAAATCAAAATGTCAAACCATTTCAACAAAATAGGCATCATGGGGAAACCCAGCAATCTTGAGTCAGCAGATACTATTCGAATGCTGTATGAGGTGCTACAAAAAAACCAGTGTGACATTTTCGTACAAGAAACCATTGGTCAGGAACTTGATTTTCCAAAAAATAACCACCGTGAAGTCAATACACTAACTAAGCTTTGTGATCTCATCATTGTGGTGGGTGGTGATGGTAGTTTATTACATGCTGGCAGGCTGTTAGCCGAGAAAGGCACCCCTGTAGTTGGCATTAATAGAGGGAATTTAGGTTTTTTAACCGATGTACAGCCTTCTAAATTGGAAACCAGTGTTAATGAAATACTTCAGGGCAACTATCGAAGCGCAGAACGCTTCCTGCTCGAATGTAGAGTTAGCCGTGAGGGTGAACATATTGGCTCAAGTACCGCTTTAAACGATATTGTGCTGTTCCCGGGAAAAATCGCAGGCATGATTGAGTTTGAAGTGTATGTTAACGATCAATTTCTCTACCATCAAAAATCGGATGGTTTAATTACCTCAACACCAACAGGTTCCACCGCCTATTCTCTATCTGCCGGAGGCCCCATATTGCACCCCAGTTTGAATGCCCTGGCGCTGGTTCCAATGTTTCCACATACCCTGACCAGCCGTCCTATTGTGGTTAATGGCGACAGTCGCATAAAAATAGTGGTTTCAGCGACCAACAAAAGTCTGCCTCAGGTAAGCTGTGATGGACAGGTACAAATTCAGGTTGCTCCAGGAGATGTTATTCATATGGAAAAATCCCCTAATCCGTTATTATTATTACATCCTATGGATTATGATTATTACCATATTTTAAGATCAAAACTGGGTTGGAGTTCAAAAACCTGATCGATCTCTCAGTCTACATACCCTACTTGAACCATTAACTAAGAGTTAGCCATGTTACAACAACTCCACATTGAAAATTTTACCATTATCGACCTACTCGATCTGGAGTGGTTCTCTGGCATGACAACCCTGACGGGAGAAACAGGCGCTGGTAAATCCATTATCATTGATGCATTGGGTTTGGTGTTAGGAGATAGAACAGATTCATCTCAGCTACCAGTTGCTGATAAAAAAACAGTGATCATTGCCAGCTTTGCCATAGAACAAAATCAATCCATTATTAACTGGTTAGAAGAGAGAGATTTTCTAATAACTGAGACTAATCTCGACAGTAACAATAAAGAAGCAGATGAAGAACTTATCTGCTACCTTAAAAGAACACTAACTTCTGATGGTCGCTCCCGTGCATTTATTAACGGACAACCAACCACATTAACTCAACTTAAAGAACTGGCAGAACAGCTTGTCGATATTCACGGACAACATGCACATCATGCGCTATTAAAACCAACCCACCAATTACAACAACTCGATCAATTTGCTCATCATGCTTCATTATTAAATCAGGTCAAAAATGATTTTCGTCGACTGCATCAACTACAGCAACAATATGAGCAGTTAAAAACCTCCATGCAAGAACAATCTGATCGTAAAGATTTACTTCGTTATCAGATCCAGGAACTCGATGAATTTAACCTGACCCCTGATGAATCTAAAACCCTGGGCCCAGAACATAAACGACTGGCAAACGCGCAATTATTACAATCAACTACCCTGCAAGCCTATCAAAAACTTTATGGCCAAGATCCCAGAAATAGCACTGAAAGTGTGGGGGAAACTGTGGAACGTATTTGCCGTGACCTTGAAGGGATTTCACAAATAGATCCCGCTCTTATTCCACTCATACAACAACTGCAGTCTGCCGCGATTGAAATACAGGAAACCAGTACAGAATTAGAAGCCTACGCCCAAAATCTGGACATGGATCCTGAACACTTTAATTATCTTGAACAGCGTTTATCAACCTGGCACGATCTGGCTAGAAAACATCAAATTGAAGCTGATCACCTGATAGATTTCCATCAACAACTCATCGCCGAATTAAATGCTTTAAATAATTCTGAAGATAACCTGGAACAACTAGCCCTACAACTTGAAAACGCCAAAAACCGTTACTTTACCAACGCCAACAAACTGAGCAGCAGTCGTGAAAAAAGTGCCAGACAATTAGAAGCACAGGTAAATCGACAACTACAGGCACTGGGCATGAAAAATAGTTTGTTATCAGTACAGTTTGAACAGCACAAAGATAAACCCGGTGAAAACGGATTAGAACAAATCAACCTTATGATCAGGCCAAACCCGGGGCTTCCTGCACAAGCCTTATCTAAAATTGCCTCTGGCGGAGAATTATCCAGAGTCAGTTTAGCTATTCAAGTTGTCACTGTTGCTAAAGGCAACATATCCTGCATGATTTTTGACGAAGTCGATGTGGGTATTGGCGGTGGAACCGCAGAAGTTGTCGGTCGTCTGCTAAGAAAATTATCAGCATCAGCTCAGGTACTATGTATCACTCATCAACCTCAGGTAGCCTCACAGGGTCATCAGCATTTACTCGTTGAAAAAACCTCACATAAAGGCAAAACCCAGACACAACTCATTCCACTTAAACAACCGCAAAGAATTGAAGAAATAGCCAGAATGTTAGGCGGTATAGATATCACTCAAACCACCAGAGAACATGCGGAAGAAATGTTAGAGGCAGTTAAAAACGACTGAAACTTCCTCCTGGTTTCTTCAAGCCGAGCACCTTAGTTGATTTTTCGCATGCGTGCTCATGACAAACACCTTACCTTTTTATTTTCTTATAAATCTTGAGAGTTCAGAAGTTTAAGTTCTTGTTGCCTCTCCTGCACACGGGACACAAAAAAAGTAAGTGCATCCATGCACTTAACCACAACATGGAACATTGCCTGTCCTGCACACGGGATCCGTCACACAAGAAAAAAGTACATCCATGTACTTAACCACAACGAACATGATAGATAGAGTCTGTTCTTCGTACCCTTAGCTCTTGTTACACCTATGAGCAGACTCTGGTAAAAAACTCTTAAACAGAATTCAGGTTTAGTATCAGACACTAAAATCATATACGGACTCGCACAGTCCAAATTAAAAATAGATAAGTGCTTTTTCTATTAATACCGACTAGTATGAAAAGACAAAAATCTTCTCGGAATTTAATATCGTGATTAATCTTGTCTGGGATTGCTGTGTTTCTCGGATCAGCGGGTATGCTACGAAGCTCCAAAGCCCTTGGAACAAACTGATAGCCAGCTTCAAACCATACAACGACTTTGTCATTCGCTATTAACTCGGCAACTTTCGTCGTTAGACTTTCAGGTTACTTGCACCCTTCCGCATCAAGGCAATATTGAATGCCTTCATCATCACAAT
Source organism: Enterobacterales bacterium (assembly GCA_041556195.1). Taxonomy (GTDB): domain Bacteria; phylum Pseudomonadota; class Gammaproteobacteria; order Enterobacterales; genus 21-14-all-40-8. The sequence goes on along the minus strand of JBFFIY010000027.1, from coordinate 1,214 downwards.
GGCCATCGCATTTAATTCGCACAACCCGTTTTTTCAATAGTGACACAAATTTTTCATCTCTCAATAAATAGGCGGATCTCCCATGAGATGATCCCGTATCCAATACCTAAGCAGGTTTTTTATTTATAAAAGAGATGTTAGCTTCTGTATAATAATTTAAAAAAACAAAAAACAACCTCTCACCCTGCTGCAATCATTTTATGATCTCTACATAACAACCTACTTTAACCTTAAATAATTTACCAACCTTAAAATAGTAGATTTACGACAATTTTTAGAAAAAAACCGACAGATATACCCCTAATGTTGGAAAATAAAAGGAAATTTCTAAAACCGGAGGCAAGTTCGAGATACAACGGGTTCAAAATAAAGAGAGAAAAAGCAGGAAATTTTTTACCAGTTCAGGGCTTGTTTATTCATTAAAAACAACTCCAAAAGCATCAGACAATATCAGCGCTTCTACTACAATTTATGGATACTACAGCTTAGGATACCCCATTAATTGAATATCTCTTCCTTTATCCCGGTAGGCAATAAAACGTTCAGAAATTTCCGGAATAACTTCGTTGCCATTTAAAAAAGCAAATCCAAGATTTTGATAAAAAACGGTTAAATATCGAAAGGGAAAAGTGATCAGTGTTTTTTCAGACTGAGCCACAACCTGTCTCACAAGTTCAGAACCAATGCCTTTTCCGCGTTCATCTTCTAACACTGCAAGGTTACGCAATAAATATTCATCGCCAAATAAGGTAAGGCGCAAAGCTGCAATAATGGTATCGTTATTTTTAAACACATAAACCTCATCACCTTTATTCGCCTTCCCCCTTGCATGACATTGCCTATAAAAACGATTGACTAATTTAACCTGTGTCTTATTTAACCTGCTCAATTCCACTTTTTAAATTTCCACATAAAATTACCATTTTAAATTTTTGTAAATCTTTTATGTCATTTCGTTAGGAGCCTAAGCGACTGAGAAATCTTTCTATACATAAGATCCCTCAGTCGCTTAGGCTCCATCGGAATGACAATTGCGCCGCAAGCGAACGGGGATATTTATTGAAACCCATCGTTATACCTCATATGGGTATGTTAATATTCTTAAAGTCACTCTTTTTGTAACTACTCAGCTTACCCCTAAAATGAGTCATTTCACCGTTCAAAAATGGTCAAATAATCGAGTATACTCACATTTTTTGCCTCGAACTGACTCA